>JAHFKX010000048.1 GCA_023245115.1 Candidatus Woesearchaeota archaeon | reverse complement strand
ATCTCCCCTGAAACTTTTAGCGAATGTATTTGTACTTTCCTGCCATCAAATTCTTTTACTAAGGCCAGCGCAGCCTTGACGTCATCAACGTACTTATGGCTAACGCGGATAATTCCTGTACTGGTTTCTTCGTTCCATGTGTCTTCTAGGAACTGTAGTCCTGCGCGAGCCATTCCTAACTCGCCGAGAAATTGCATGCCAGCCTGAATGACTAGCCGCCCAACTAAAGTTTTCTCAGCTCTCTCAGAATCGACTTTTATGAGTATATAACGTTTTCGCTCTCTCGCCGCAGAAGGTATGGCTGCCATTAATATCGAATTAACTAAGATGGCTCACTTTAAAAAGTTATTTAATGGAGGTTGTTAAACAAATTAAACTTAAACCAAAACTCCGTTCTGTTTTAGTATTGCCTCAAAATCAGAGTCTTTAGAGTAAACTTCTGCCCGCATGCCAAGGCTTCTCGCGACCTCGACGTTTCCCAGCTTGTCATCGATAAACAGGCAGGCTTCGGGTTTCTCTCCTAAATTATGCAAGGCCAGCATAAATATTCCTGGCTCTGGCTTTCGCATGTGAACTTTATATGAGAGGATTAACTGGTTAAATAGCCCAATTTCGGCCGGGAATTTTTCTCTCACGTGCTCAAAATGCAGTATATTAATGTTTGATAACAGGGCAAGCCTATATTTTCCTTTGAGCTTTTTCAGGCCGCTAATAACATTATCGTTCGGCGAAAAATTATCAACCCACGTATCAACAAATTTTGCGTAGCCGCAGTTCAGCCCTAATGCCTGGCTGCACTTTCGGAAATATTCCCCTTGTGTCATTAGCCCTTTGTTAAATGCATGTTCCAGTTCTGGCGTATAAATTATTTGTCGGACTTCGGCAGGCGAGCGGCCAGCCAGCATGCCAAGCTGCCCATAGGCTTGCTCGCTATTATAGTGCAGCAGGACATTGCCTAAATCAGAAATTACGGTTGTAATCATATTGCCTCGCAGTAGTGTAGTTTTATAAATATTACTAACGCCAATAATCATATTGTGCAAATGTAATATTCATTGCTGTTCTATCACAAGCTGTAACAGCAATGTTTATAAATTCTAATAAGAACAGCGATGTACTACGATTATCACAATGGATGTTAATACGGCTGCCAATGAGTTTAAGGAAAGGGCATATAAAACTTATTTAGCAAATGTGTATGCTCGCTTAATGACTCCTGGCTATCGCCTCTCCTTTGAGAAGCTGCGGGAGATGGTCGGCAACGGCCAGCCAGCGCCATGGCACGAGGTCTGGGCCTGCGTTCAGCTTCTGAACAGCGAGGGTCTTTTGAATGTCTCTCGGGATAAACAGCAACTTACAGTAATAAAAGCCTCAGTTGTAGGCGGGCAGCAAAAATTCGAGGGCTTGCTGAAACAACTCGCAGGCAAAAAAAGTCGAAGCAAAGTCGGATTGCCCGTCAAGTCCATAGAAGAAGCAGTTGGAGCTGCTTAAAAATTTATTAAAATTTTTAATTGTTCGCTTCACAATACAAATTGTTTTTAAGTAGAAATGTTTAGCAATAAAATTAACGGAGGTATGAGGGCCCTTTAAGCAGAACCCCAGCCTCCGTTCTTTCAAAACCGTCATCGGTTGGCTTTATAAGATTTATTGTGCCATTTCGTCCGTACTCATAAGTAACATAAATACATATATTAATTAATATAACTTGAACTCGCCGCTCGTGCCTATCCCCGCACTTAAGTGCGGGGTTTCCAGAGAAAATTGCTTCGCGATTTTCTTGGCCAAGAAAATTCCTTTAGAATTTTCTTTGGTTACGCGCCTCGCCTTGAAAGGCGAGTTCAAGGAATGGAAAAATGGCAAAAACCCCGCGCTTTAGCGCGTGGGATGAAGCCATTTTTTCATAAAAATATTTTCTATTCCAGCGCGAGCTCGGCTTCTACCTGGCCAGCTAGCATTTCCTCATTTGTTCTTGCATAAAGAAGGCAATCTACTAGGCTTCTCGGGTCGTACTTTACAGCAGAACCAAATATCTTTCTAATGCGGCTTCGTATTGCATTTATGTCATCTCGCGTATAAACCATGCCTTGCCTGTTGCCCGCAGAATCTGGCACTGTTATTAAAGCGCCTAATTTTGCTAAGCCAAGCGTTTCTCTGCTTATGCCGCCAACTGCTTTAGCGACAACTTCAAGCTCACGTATCGTTGCCAGCGGTGTTTCCGGTTTTTCTTTTACTATCCAATGGCCATATTCCTCTGTAAATGCTCGGCTTGAGTCTATGCGTCCGGAATCTGCGAATGGATAAAATACTTGATATCTTGTCAGGCTTTTTCCATAGCGGTTATCGCCAACAAAGCGGCCTGTTACGAATGCAAATGGGATGTCAGTCATATTTAACATAGTCATGAGCCTGTCAGATGCCTTTTTCATGCTGTCCTGCAGTTTGGTGTTCATGCCGGCCGTAACACGTTCCAGCGGCCAGCAGAATTCATCGCAACTAAACATAGCCGTAGTCTTATGTGTTGGATTTTCAGCGTGTTTTATAATCTGTTCGAGCAGTTCTTTTTGTCGTATAGTGAGTTCTGTTACTTGTACTGGGTCTGCCCAATAGTGTCCAAGTGATTCGGATGTTTGTGTGTCAACTGCTGCAACGACCTCATTTGGCCAGATTCGTGGCGCAACTGAAAGCGGTATTTCTACGCGTTCATAACTTTGCATACATCCGCGGTAATCCAAGTTAACTGTCTTATGATGCGAAGTAGGGCCAAGCGTGCCAAGATGTTTATAGTACATTTGGCAGTCGTCAGGCGTGTCAGTACAGCTGTCCATCAGGCCAAGGAATCTTTTTTTGCTTTCTGGCTTTGCGAATCTCATGCTCAGGCCAGCTGGCCCTTCGTCAGCCACAAAAATCAGCGGCGCTTCGAGAATCTCGGCAAGTGTCCTGAACTCCGCAAGCCTGTCCAGCACCTGCTCCTCTTTCAGTGGCATGCCCTTTAGCTGCGCAACATACATAGCTTTAAGCAAATAGTGTAAATCATCAACAACTACTGCTGCTGGCTCGGTGTGCTTGAACAACGCGTAGTAGTCTAATTTACCTTTTTCAAGTTTTTCTTTATCCAGTTCGTACAATTGTATTGGCGTACCTTCGATGGCCATGAGTTTAAGCAAGTGTGTCTTGCCTGTGCCGCGGTTTCCGATTAATAGCCGCGTGCGGCCATCTTTTTCAATCGAATATGCAAATAGCGGTGCAAGCATTGCAAGGGCTGGCACGCCTTCAAAGCAGTCGCTAACCTCGCTTTTTTTCTTGAATTCTGCCCGGCCTGGAATTTTTTTGCGGTCCATGCTAATACGCTAAAACAAGAGTTATAAAGGTTTCTATATGGGTACACACAAAGTATTTATTCTTTTAGTGCCTATAATTAACATGCGTCGGACTGGTTTGAAAGACATTCTTGGAGATTTAGAAGAACCAATATCAGAGAAGCAGCTTAAAGTAGAAAAAGATACAGAACTAGAAAAAATTGTAGACGGACTGCTTAATACATTCGAAAAAATTTCTACCGGCCAGCTAAATCCATATATAGTAGATGAACGCGTAGTTTATTTGGCTAGCGTTGAATACTTACAAAAACTAAACTACGACCTGACAGAAAAAGTAATAGCTGAGCTTGCCCTGCGAATTTGTGCGCATAATAATTTACCTAAATTCGAATCAAGGGCTGGCCAGCTCATTACCGCTTGCATCACAGTTTCATTCGAACAGAGCCATAATAATTTCGAAATCTGCCTGACAGAACCTGTGCACTGTCTCGGTGCAAACTTGAGGGGCATGGTAGATAGAAATATTATCCTCACCGTGAATAATTTAGCAGCACCCGCTGGCCACATTAGTAGCAGTCAGCAGGGCTGGTTCACAAACGCGCGTTATTTAGATGTAACAATTACGGGCGCAGGCAATGTTGCTATGCATGACGACATAATGCAATATTTTAGTAGCAGAACATACGGTGTTCCTATTATCGGAGACGGTGCAAAAGAATCTGTTTTTCGTGTGGATGATAAACAGTTATTTGAGTATTTGAACGGAATTAAGCATTGGGGCGAAAACGAAGTTTATTTGATAGATTCAGGCAGCACACCAGACATTTCAGCTATAAATAGCCGCCAAAAAACATCCGAGGAATTCCGCGTCGCGATGGAGGCATAATGCGAAGAAATAATTTGAAAGATATTCTTAAAGACCTTGAGCAGCCAATGCCAGAACAGACAATTAGGGTAACTCGCGACGAAAATTTGGAAAAAAATCTTGGGGCAGTACTCAAGGTTTACGAGCGCGAGTTAGAAAGGAAGTGGACGGGCTATTTTACTGAAAGTCCAGACCCGTTTTACAAATTCTGCCGGAGAAGCTTGCTACGGGAAAAATATAAGATTACGCCGCAGCTAATTTCGGAATTTGCCTTACAGGTTTACAATTATGTGGGTGAATATAATTTTACTAATGCGACTGGCGTGTTCCTTACCGCACTGGTTCAGCAGTCTTTCCTCCAAGGCCATAATGATTTTGAGGTGCAGCTAATTGGCAGTACGCCAATAAATTATTTTGGCAGGGATTTGCACGGCTGGCGGGAGCGCAGGCTCAAAATTTTGGTTGCAAATCACGGCGTAAGCCCGGAACCAGGCCAGACAATAGGCAAAGTGATGCACCAATTGGCAATTCCCGTAACAAATGCATCAATAAATAATATGATAATTGGGCAAACTACTGGTTGGTTTGCATACGCACAAAACGTAGACGCTAGACTTACTGGCATGACTGAACAGATGCAGGGGCTGGCAACCAGCGCAAAAAGCTGTAAGTTTGGAGTTGATATTAAAGAACTGGCAGATACGCTGAATGAAATGTTCGTAAAAGACCAAGAGTTGAGAGTTTTAAACAATATGTTATGGCTAGACGATAAATCAGAAGCGTATTTGCTCGAAGTAGTAAAGCCGAATGTTTTGGAAGTAGATGGAGATAAATTATTAGACGCAATTAAGGAAGTCGATAGATTATTAGACACAATTAAGGAAGCTGAATCAAACAAAAATCTTGGCCTAGTTAGGATGGTCGCATAAATGCCAAAAAATTTGAAAGACATACTTGGAGATTTGGAAGAACAAAAGGACGAGCGCCAGATAAAAGTAACTAAAGATGAATTGCTGGAAGAAACCCTTGCCATGCTGTTCGAAATTTATGAAAAGAAGTTAAATATTCCGGCCAAACATGGAAGGTTAGACATCGGAGTAGAACTTTATAAATCATTTTTGAAATCGATGCCAAAAAATAAATATAATATTGGCAAAAAGGTCATGGATGAATTTGTCCTGCGTGTTGCTAACTATGAGCAGGAGCAAAGATTTAGCGCATACACAGGCGTTTTCATAACTGCCATGATGCAGACATCTTTCCAGCAAGGCCATAATAACTTTGAGCTGATTTTGACCAGCAGCGAGCCAATTCACTCGTTATGTTACAAGTTGCATGGCTGGCAGGACAGAAGGCTTGCCTTAAAAATTGTGAACTGCGCGGATTATCCAAAAAATGTAATGCAACAGCCAATAAATTGGTTTGACGACATGACTTACGTCGATATAACAATACTAGGTTTAAATGTTGTGCCGCATATTATGAGCATTGGGATTAATAATTGCACGTTTACTTCAGATAGCGAAAGCCTTTTGAAAGAGATAGAATCTTTGTCTACGGATGCTGACATAAATAACAAAACCTGCCTCTTATTCCCAAAAGGCGCTGAGCCGGCACAAAAATCCTACAACACGACACACCTAGCGGTTGCGGAGGCGTAAATGAAAAATATAAAAGACTTGCTCGGCGATTTGGAAGCTCCCACGGAAGAAAAAACTATTAAGGTAACGCTGGATGAGAATCTTGAGCAGATGCTTAAAAACCTGTCAGGAATTTTTGAACAAGAGTTAAACAGGCACTGGGAGATGTATTCAGACCCAAAAGAATATCTGGCGCTGGCAGGGCAAAGCCTGCTCCGAGAAGAATATAAAATTACTCCACGGTTAATTTCAGAG
>JAHFKX010000009.1 GCA_023245115.1 Candidatus Woesearchaeota archaeon | reverse complement strand
CCTGTCCCTGTCCCTGTCCTTGTCCTTGTCCCTGTCCCTGTCCTTGTCCTTGTCCTTGTCCTTGGCCTTGTCCGCTTTCACCATTACCTTGTCCTTGTCCCTGTCCTTGGCCTTGCCCTTGGCCTTGGCCTTGGCCTTGTCCTTGTCCTTGTCCTTGTCCCTGTCCCTCTCCCTGTCCCTGCGACTGTCCCTGTCCTTGGCCTTGCCCTTGCCCGCCAGAACCCTGGCCTGGCCCCTGGAACTGCCCATCTGAAATTCCGCTATTGCTTTGGCTCTGGCCTGTGCCAGTCGTATGTTTAGAACTGCTTGGCATAAATGTTAATGCGAACGCGTATCTTAATTTTGAAAAAAATCCTGCCGCGCCTTTTGTGCCAGACTGTCGCTGCGAATCTGAGCCACTGCCCTGCCCGCCGGGATTCGTGCTACCCGTGTCATCCGGAATTAACGGATTTGGATCCTGCGAATCTATTTTGTAGGAATCTCCGTCAGTGTTTGGTGACGTTGGGTCTGTACCAGCTGAATATTCATGGAAATTATTAAAACCATCATCATCCGGATCGTTCAAATCTTTTTGTACGTCAGAATCTGCCCATTGAAAAAGAGCAATTGGTACCTGGCCATTGTCTTTCTGCTGTTGTGCAGTCGCAATTATATCTGATGATACTTTGCCGGCATCATTGCTATTTGTCGGGCTCAACGGGAAAACCGGCCACTCTGCTTTTATCGCATCGCGAACCTTTTGCTGGTCTTCTACATTTAACTCATCATATTTTTTATCGAACATTGCCTTTGCAGTTTCAGTCAATTGCTTTTCATACCAAACGTTTTGGAAGTGGACTTCCCAGCCATCGGGCATACCATCGCTATCAGTATCAGGATTATTTGGGTCTGTGCCATGCTGGAACTCGCCAGAATTATCAAGACCATCATGGTCAGTATCTTGGTTAGCATCACTACCATCGGTCGGGTCTAAAGCAACTACGCCAATTGGCGCGAAAAACATCAAAATTATTACAACCAACGCCGCAGTTCCAAGCAACTTCGAGTTATAGGTATGGCTAGCCATGTTAAAATCACAGTTTTAGATGCATTACAAGTATATAAATATTGTGGTGTGCGATATCGACTAATTATTTCCCAAACCTTCTTTTCCGCTCAGAATAAGATACGAGTGCCTTAATCAAATCTGCTTTCTCAAATTCCGGCCAGAGCTTCTCGCTGAAATAATATTCTGCGTAGTCTGATTTCCAAAGCAAGAAGCCTGACGTACGGAACTCACCGCTCGTTCGTATAATTAAATCAACATCGCGGACATTTGCGGAATACATATGCGCCTCTAAAATTTCTGGCGTTATCGCCTCTGGCTCTAGCTTGCCTTCTTTAACTTTTTGTGCAACAAGTTTTATTGCCCGCATAATTTCCTGCCGGCCACCATAGCCTGCCGCGATGTTCAGCTTAAGCCCATTATAATTTTGTGTCATTTCAAGTGCTTCCTTGGCTGCTTCCCGCAAGCCCTGTGGGAAGATAGATATGTCGCCAATTACACTTAGCTTAACTTTATGCTCATGCACCTTCGGATTTTTCATAAAATCCCGCGCCATCTGCTCGCCAATTCTAAACAGTACCTGAACTTCCTCACTTGGCCTGCGAAGATTCTCTGTCGAAAAAAGCCACAGCGTTACTTCTTTAATACCAAGCTCAGTGCACCAGTCCAAAACTTCCTCAACTTTCTTTGCACCGTACTCATGGCCTTTCCAAGAAATCTCATTTAGCATGCGTGCGAATCTTCTGTTACCGTCACATATTATGCCAATGTGTTTTGGCAGGTTATTCTCCAACTCAGTCATATCACACTACTCCAACTATTCTAATTTTACCTGTTCTTTTGATTTTCGCATCTTTAACCATCACTCAAAGCCGAACCGCAAGGGGGCTCTGCCCCCTTTCAGTTTGTGGCGACTTCCTGATATCCCCCGATACCATCTGCGATGGCATTAATAATTATCATTCTAACTTTACCTGTTCTTTTGATTTTCGCATCTTTAGCCAGAATTCAAAAAACTTCCGACCCTCGGAAATTTTCGGGAAGATTACCCAAACAATCATTAAAACAATTATGATCGCAGCTGCGGAAAAAAATCCGAGCAGGAAAAAGAACAGCGCACCCAGGTTAACTTCTACCAGCACCATTCTTTAGACAACAACCGAACATCTTAAAAAACTTTTGAGAATGGCTTAAATAGTACTTATTATAAGTTACAGCATGGCCACAGGCTTTGTTTTCGCCGGAGCAGCTATAGTTATTACGATAATTGGCACAATTACCGACCTCCAAAACCGCTGGGCCCCTGATTACATAAGCTACTTTGGCGTATTATTCGGGCTTAGCGGGCATGCAATACTAGGGCTTCAGCAAAATTCTTACTGGCCGTTCCTACTTTCGCTCATCGGCGCAGGTGTTTTTATGGGGTTCGGCTGGCTCATGTCTGCCTTCGGTGCATGGGGCGGTGGCGATGCAAAGATGCTTGTCGCACTTGGCGCGCTCATGCCGTACTATCAGCCAATTATTTCTAATTACCATTCAGCGCCATGGCCATTCCCTGTCACGCTCTGGCTTAACATTTTGATTCTCGGCGCAGTTTTGGGCGTAGTCGGAACTATTTTGATTTTCGCCAGGAATTTCAAAATAATTCTACCAGAAATTAAAAACCAATTTTCTAAAAACAAATGGCTCTTGCGGCTTTCTGCTGGCCTAATTATATTATCTCCAGCCGGCCTGCTGGCAAATAAATATATTGCACTTTCTGTTTTACTTGCCGGTGCGCTTGGTATATTATTTCTTGCGCTGAAATCTGTTGAAACTACCTGTATGCATAAAGACACAAAACCGGAAAAACTTGTTGAGGGCGACTGGCTTATTAATGAAGTTAAAATCGGCAGTGTGCATATCCAGCCGACAAAGGCCGGCCTTGAGACAGAAGACATTAAAAAAATAAAGGAACTGGCGGCACAAGGTAAAATAACAACTGTGCGCGTAAAAGAAGGATTACCGTACTTGCCGGCATTCCTTGCGGCTCTGCTTGTTAGTTTGTTTTACGGGGATTTAATGCTGCAATTTATTCTACGCTTCTTACTATGATAATATTTAATTTGATGCTGACTACATCGGTTTTATTAAAAAAATAGCTATGGCCCTGGCCCTCGGAACTTGACTGGCTTTTTGGGCTTTGCATCACTTGGCAGGGGAGTGCCCTGCGCTGCGGCTTCGAATTTCTTTGCCTGCTCACGAATACGGCCTTGTATCTCAGTCATTTGTTCTTCTGTCAACGCGGTGTTTTCCCACTCAAGATTTACTTTATCATTGTCAAACCGAGGTATAATATTAAAAACTAAGTGCGGCACTGCCTGGCCAGCTGCCTGTCCGTTCTGCTGGACTATACTAATGCCCTGTGCATTTACGGCGTCAAAAATTGCAGCGGAAAGATTGCGAAGCAAAACTGTTATTTTGCTGGCAAGATTGTCTGGAAGTTTTACTAAAATTGGGATGTGTTCTTTTGGCGCCAACAATGTATGGCCCGGATTTGCTGGGTCTTTGCTTAGAAATGCGACGAAATCATTATCTTCGTAAATCATCTTTGTTGGTATTTTGCCCTGCGCGATACCGCAAAAAGGACAGCCGCCACCCTGGCCCCGCGCGGTCTGCTGCTCTTTCAGAAATTCTATCTCTTCTGGCGTTAGCTTCTCGTAAATAGCATCCTGCTGCTCATCCGGCGGCAGCTTTGATATTTCCTGAACCTTCAGCTGCAGGACTTTAATCTGTTCTTCTGTGAGCTGAGCCATAATTTAAAAATACGGAGCACGTTTATAAATGTTTAAGCCAGCCCTCTTAGTTTCATCGCCTCGGCAACCTTCTGCACAGCCAGCGCATAGGCTGCAACCCGCATCGGTATTTTATTTTTTCCCGCAAAATTCGTAACATCCCAGAACGCCTTTGTCATAACTTCGTCAAGTTTTGAATTAACTTCGTCGAGCTTCCAATAGTAGCCCATGCGATTCTGGACCCATTCCAAATAACTCGTCGTGACGCCGCCAGCATTGCACAAAAAGTCAGGTATCTGGAATATCTTTGTCCGCTTTAGAATGCCATCCGCTTCCTTTGTGGTCGGCCCATTTGCGGCCTCAGCTAGTATTTTACAGTTTAATCGCCTTGTATTTTCTTTTGTAATCTGATTTTCCATGGCTGCTGGGACAAGAACATCGACCTCAAGTTCGAGAAGCTGTTCGTTTGTTATGCACTTTGTGCCCATAAACCCATGCAGCTGGCCTATTTTTTCCTTATGCGCTAGCGCTTTTTCAACATTTAGTCCATTTTCAGAGTAGATTGCGCACTTTGAATCTGAGATTGCCATAATTTTCGTTCCGAATTTTTCCTGCAATAATTTTGCTGTCCAGCCCCCGACATTTCCTGCACCCTGTATGGCTGCTGTAGATTTTTTCAAATCAATTTTCAAATGCTTAGCTGCCTCGCGGATGCAAATTACTGTTCCGTACCCTGTTGCTGCATCTCTGCCTAATGAGCCGCCCAATGCTAATGGCTTGCCTGTAATCATTGCTGGCGATTTGTGGCCAACGATTTTTTCATATTCATCAAGCATCCATGCCATCTCGCGGCCAGACGTATAAACATCCGGAGCAGGCACATCAATGTCCGGGCCGACATATTTCCAGAATGCACGAATGTATGCGCGGCTTATTTTTTCAAGTTCCAGAATAGATAATTCTTTTGGATTGCAAACAACGCCGCCCTTTGCTCCGCCGTACGGAATGCCGACGGTTGCGCATTTCCAGGTCATCCACGCTGCAAGTGCTTTGACTGTGTCCAAAGTTTCTTCGGGATGATATCGTATGCCGCCCTTGCAAGGCCCGCGAGCATCGTTGTACTGGACTCGAAAAGCAGAAAATGTTTTTGTCTTGCCGGAATCCATTTTTATTTTTAGATTCGCCTTGAAAACTCGCATTGGTTCGCGCAATAGCTTGTGTAACTTTGGCTCAAGCTTAAGAAATTTTGCGGCCTCGTCTAGCTGCAGTTGTGCAATTTTGAATAGATTCTTTTCCTCTGCCATCTTACACCCAATCCTTTACCCGTTTTGCAATCTTTAAAACATTTCGCTCATAATAAAAGCTTGCAATTACAGTTACTATAAAACTTGTTACTATAGCAGACCATCTTAATTTTGGTGTTGTCAGGAACACAACAAACAAATCAAGCTTAATTAAACCAAAGACAATTAATGTAATAATCGCACCATAGCTCAAATGTTCAAACGGATGTATTTTTGTGTGCAAAAACCGCTGCAACTTTTCAAATCTCATCTTACGGGCCCCGCCTTAACGCTTTTCCTATTCTGTCCATGGCTTTTTTTATCATATCATAGTCATTTGCATACGAAAATCTAACTAAGCCTTCGCCGTACGGGCCGAACTCTGTGCCTGGCACACAGGCCACTCGTGCTTTCTTAATTAAATCCTTCGCAAATTTTACGCTTGAGTTTGAAAATTCTGAAATGTCCGCCAAGGCATAGAAAGTTCCTTCCGGGTTTACGGTTTTCAAGCTGATTTCATTTAATCGTTTGATAATTAATTTCCTTCTTCTGTCGTACTCGCGCACCATTGTATTCACATATTTATTCGGAAGCTTGAGCGCGGCAAGGCCTGCCAGCTGTGATGTATGCGGTGCGCAAATTTCCATAAAATGGTGTACCTTCGAGACTGCGTTTACAAATTCTTTTGGCCCTTGCATATACCCTAAGCGGAAGCCGCACATCGCATAAGTTTTTGAAAATGTATTAAACGTTACAACGTGCTCATCCATGCCATTTAACGAACCAATGGAAATATGTTTTGCGCCGCCATAAATTATTTTCTCATAAGCCTCATCCGAAAAAATATAAATGTTATTTTGAATAGCTATATCTGAAATTTCTTCCAGGATTTTTTTCCGAAGAACAGTACCAGTCGGGTTTGCCGGAGTGTTAACTATTATCGCAACAGTTTTTTTCGTAATTTTCTTTTTTATCTCGTCTGGATTTATTTGCCAGCCATCATTCTCATTCAGCCTTACAAAAACTGGGACTCCGTTGGCAAGCTCAACTGTTGGCAAATAGCCCAAATAGCCCGGGCTAGTCATTACTACTTCCTCTGTTGGATCAACTGTTGCCAAAAGTGCAGCCATCAGGCCTTGCTGTGAGCCGGCTGTTACGATAACATTTTCCCAGTCCGCAGATATTTTATTTTCCTTGCGCAGCTTTTGTGCGATTGCCTGCCTCAGGTCTGTACGGCCTGCGGCTGGCGAATAATGCGTCCCGTTCACCATAAATTTTTTTGCTGCGTCAAGAATTGGCTTTGGGGTTTTGAAGTCTGGCTCACCAATTGACAAAGAAATTATATCTTTGTGCTCGGCAGCAAGTTCCTGCAGCTGCAAGAAAATTGTATCGGGCAGTTCTGACTCTCGTTCACTAATATGCGTCATAGCCATAATAAATCATTAAGATGTATATAAAAAGTTTCTTAATTGGGCTTATTGGTTAGGAACAACCGCAAGCCTATCTAAAATTGGCGCTAAGCCAACGTTTTCCTTCGTGACTGCTAAAAAACCAACGACCTGAATAACAGCATCGCACAGATTATGATTATAATGGACTGCGTGCGGGTCGCCAAACCGTGAACCATCCCGCATATGGCCTGTTGTGAGTTGTATGCGCGGGCCATGATCGACAGGCCGACCCCTTAAATAGCTGCGGTAAGCGGTCTTGTCATCGCCCAAAGTCCACGCCTTTTTTATTTTTGTAGGAACTGCAACATCGTCTACAGTTAACTCTTCCAGGCACGCCACATATTGTATTGCGCGTTCATCGCGAATGGTAGCTAGTGGGAAGAATGCCTCCAGTAATGTTCCTTTTTTGCTCCTTGGAACAAGTCCATCTTTGTTTTGCCCATTACATAAGTTTAGTGGTATTTCAAGAAACTGATACGCCTCTGTAGCAACGCCAGTGCCATCGCCGGGCCTAAACGCAACCACATACATAGTTCCGGCTTCATTTCCGTCTAGTCTGACTCGTACTTCGCCTCGTGCGCTGTAGTTCTTGCCAGCAATTGGCAGTAATGGTTCTTGCAATGCCAAACTTACATTGCCAGGAAAGAGATCTTCATAACGTGCAAGCGGATCTATTAGTGCACCTGATATAGTGTTAAGGTTCGGGCATTCCACTGTTCCAAATTCTTTCATAATTATTTCGCTATGGATACCTTTATAAGCTTTTTTGCAGACTAAACGTTTACTACATAGAATCTGCCGTTCTTTCATACGCACTTCGCGTGGTTACCGCGACGCACATAACAAATCTCGCGAGCAATGCACTGTGTACTAAGTCTAAGAACTCTTCTGGCTCGCCTGCGTTTATCTCGCCCAGTTGGTATAACTCAACTGGTGAGGATCTTGAGATAAGCAGTAGTAATTTTCCGCGGTTAGCAGGGTTAGTATAAAAATACGCATGTTCATATATGTGCGCACCAACGCGCGGCCTGGACTCTTGTTCTAACTCTAAGTCCATGCCCGTATTACATAATACCTCTGTGAGATCCCAAAAATTATTTTGCGCAATTCCATGAACCAGCGCGTTTAGCCGCGATATACGCGGACTAAATTTACTAATTCTATCATAATTAGCTAAACTTAAATTATCATCGCCCATAGGATATTGTATTTAGAAAACGTTAAAAACCTTTCGCGGCGGAGGCTAAATTATTTTCTCGCCAGTCTCCAGCTTGAACACGTGAATCACGTTGACGGGACAGACATCACCTGATGTCTTGACATCTTCGAATTCTATGTCATCTATATCTGCTTGCCAGATGCCATTTCCTTTTTCTGCTCCGCCCTTCAGGTCTGCCTTGTTGTCTGAAGCCATCTCCCACCGCTTATCAAAAACTGCCGCGCAGGCTGCTGCGCCGATGCACGCATTCCTCTCATAAATTATGCGATACTTCTTTCCCTCTGAAAGTGCCTTCTTCACGTCTGCTGCATTTGGGTCAACTTTAAATTCCATTGTTAGGTTAAGTTGCTAGCGTAGCATTTGCCGGAGCTAACAATTCAAAAACCTGCCAAACAGATTTTTGTCATACAAAAGCGTTTTAAACAAGTTTTTTATATCTTTTGCTGGGATGGTATACGAGGATCTGGCTGACTGGGCAATCAAATACGCACAAAAACTTGGCGCAACTTACGCAGAAGCCCGGCTTGAGGAAACAAAAGGCCAGGACTTTGTTCTAAAAAACGGCACTTTGGAGGGCTCAAGCTTTTCATCAACATCTGGACTCGGAATCCGCCTGGCGGTCAATGGCTCAATGGGTTTTATATCAACAAACATAATGAACAAGGAAAAAGTTGAAGAAACCGTGCGGCATGCAATAAAGCTTGCCAGCGCTTCTGCCAGAATGGCCGACAAGTTGATATTATCTGACGAAAAAACCCAGAAAAAAAATTACCAAATAAAAGAAAAAATAAAACTTGGCGACGTGAATCCTGAAAAAAAGATTGGGTTGCTGACTGAAATTGAAAAACAAATTCTTGCGACAAAAGTTAAGGTTCCCGGGCGCTTCCTGCACATAAATGACTGGAAAACGCACAAATACATTGTAAATACCGCCGGCTCGAAAATTTCGTCGACATTGCCGTACTTAAACTTCTTTTATCTCTTAACAGTTTTGAACAACAAACAAACTGCACAAAGGATGTGGCAGTACGGCTCCGCGGGCGGCTGGGAGCTAACTGGCAAATGGAAACTACCGGAGCTTCTGGCCAGCGAGGTTAAAACGCTAAATATTGCGCTCGAGAAGGGCACAAGTCCGCCAAAAGGAAGTGTAGATTTAGTTGTATCGCCGCAGGTTACTGGCATAATCGCACACGAAAGCTGTGGCCACCCATATGAAGCAGACAGAATTATGGGCAGAGAAGCTGCACAGGCCGGCGAGTCTTTCATTACGACTGACATGATTGGCAAGGCAATTGCAAAGCCGGTCGTAACGCTAGTAGATGACCCAACTCGGCCTGAAACATATGGGTTCTATCTTTATGATGATGAGTGTGTAAAGGCACGGAAAAAATTCCTCGTCAAAGATGGAATTATAACTGAATTCCTGCAGAACCGCGAGACAGCCAGCTTCTTCGGCACAAAAAGCAACGGCGCTTCGCGAGCGTCAGAGTATGACAAAGAGCCATTAGTAAGAATGTCTAATACATTTTTCCTTGAGGGCGATTACTCAGAGGAAGAACTGATAAAAGAAGTTAAACTCGGCGTGTTCATGAAAAGTTTCATGGAATGGAATATTGACGACAAGCGATACAACAACCGTTACGTCGGCTCGGAGTGTTATTTGATAGAAAACGGCGAAATAAAAACGCCGGTGAAAAATCCAGTAATAGAGCTTACCACACCAACACTTTATGGGGCGATTGACGCTTTAGCAAATAATACTGAGTTTCACGCAGCAAGCTGCGGCAAGGGCGAGCCAATGCAGGGCATTCCCGTAACACATGGCGGGCCTTCTATCAGGATACGTGGAGTAAAATTAGGGTGATGAAATCAAACCTAAGAGAAATTGCAGAATATGCGCGAAAAAAACTGGCCGAAGTAGCTGATGACGTAGTGCTGGCCGCTGTGGCAGGACAAGCCAGCCAAATAAAATTCGCAAACAATAAAATTGTAAAAACTGCAATAGAAAATACATTTGATATCAGCGCATTCGTGACGAAAGATAAAAAAATACTCATTACCAACATAAAAGATATGCCAACAGAAAAATCTGAGGTGAGTGCGGCGAAGAAAAAAGTTGACGAGTCTTCTAAAAACATAAAAAAATTTCTTAAGTTTGTCCAGCCAAAACCAGATTTCTTCGGAATTGCTTCCGGTCCGTTCAAGTATAAAAAAATTCCTAGGTTATTTGACAAAAAAATTGCCAATTTCGATTTAAATGAAGTTGATTTTGTCCAAGCCGGCATGAACGCTGCACTAAACGAGGGCGCAGAGAGAACAAATGGCATATTTCAGCTTAATGCTGCTGATGCCATACTATTAACATCTGGCAATGTGGATATAGAATCGCAGGCAACTTCTGCGTACTTTTCCATCCGCGCACTGATTGAAAAAGATGCGTCTGGCCACATGAATTCAAACGCGCGGACACTTCGCGACATCGAAGTTGAAGAATCTGGCAGGTTTGCCGGAGAAATTGCGCGCCAAGCAAAACATCCTGAATCTGGAAAAGCTGGCAAATACGATGTGTTGTTTGCACCGCTCGCATTCTCAGTCATCGCACAAAACTTTGGCGAGGCCGCATCAATATTTGATGTTGAAGCAAATTTATCTTTCTTCAAAAATAAACTTGGCGAACAGCTAGGACAAAAGAGCCTGAATATTTATGATGATGCCACAATTGCTGGCGGGATTGCATCCTGCGAATATGATGCAGAAGGCGTGCCGACAGGTAAAATTCCGATAATTCACAACGGCGTACTTAAAACATATTTATACAATACATCCAGCGCAAAAAAATACAAAACAAAAACAACTGGCAACGCCGGCCTGATTGCACCGGGGCCGCATAACGTAGTATTTGAGGCGGGCACAGACTCACGGGAAAGCCTGATAAAAGAAATTAAACACGGGCTTTACATTACGAACGTGTGGTACCTTCGTTATCAAAATATGTCTACTGGTGACTTTTCAGTAATACCGCGGGATGGTATGTTCCTAATAGAAAATGGAAAAATCGCTGGCCCGGTAAAACAACTGCGCGTTTCTGAAAATATGCTAAATATATTAAAAAATATTCACGCGCTTGGCGATGATCTGAAACAGATGGCTGGCTGGGAAACCAGCATCCCCGTCTTAACGCCGCACGTAATTGTTAAAAACGTAAATATTACGCAGCCAACTAACTAAGTTGTTTTATATTATTTCCACAATCTTAGGCTTACAAAAACTGCTGCTGCTGAGATTATTGCCACGTAAAGGAATGGCATCATCGGGCTGTGCGTGGCCTGCGCTATGGCACCACCGATTAACGGGCCAAGTATCAGCCCCAAATCTTTTGAAGAATCAAATACACCGGTCATCTCACCTCGTTTTCTAACGGGTATTATTTCTGTTGCTATGGCCTCAGTACCTGGGTAAATCCAGGCAACAGAGCCTGCAGATAATAGCATGAAAAATACGAACATCGGAGTGCTTATGCTCAGGAATGCAAAGTATGACGCCGAAAATAACAGCAAAAATCCGGATAATATTATGTACTTCGGGCCAACACGATCCATTATATAGCCCGAGCTAAAATAAAGCAGGCCTTCTACTGCCATCATCGCGCCTAAGACTATACCAACTACCTCTTCACCAATACCAAAAATTCTTTGGGATGTAATTTGCAGGAAAACCCACTCTACGCCTATCCAGATATTCAAAAAGACGGACAGGAAATAAAGTGGCAATGCATGTCTGTGCATAAACAAATATTCTTTGAACGATGTTTTAAGTGCAAATAATCTGGCAATCCTGCGCTCCTCCTTTGCCTGCTTCGGCCTGATGTTAACTCTCTTCTTACGCAAAACTATTAAGCCATATAACAACGCCAAAAAAATAAATCCGGAAAACAGAATAAAATTATGCTTTGGCGCAAACACAGTCGCAACAATGCCAGCGATTACTGGGCCGGCAATCCAGCCAAGTTGCGAAAATGTAAGGTACACGCCCTGCGCTTCCCCGAATTTTTTCTTCGGCGAGTAATCCCTGACGAGAACAGCTGCTGGTATCCAAAACGCTACCGCGATAATGCCAAACAGAAACTCCAGTGCCATGAGGTGCACGATATTTTGCACAAAAAAATAGACCAAGCCAATTAGGCTTAACGCACCAAGCGATGCAAATAAAACATTCCTTCGGCCAAATTTATCTACTGCTAAGCCAAGCGGCACTTCGAAAACGAATGAGGCAATATATATTAACGAAACCGTAAAGCCAAGGACGGCCATATTAGATGAAATGTTATTAATAAAATACGGAATTGTGAAATCAAAAATTCCAAACGCCAAAATAACTAAAAAAGCTGCAAACGAAATTTCGAAGAGGCGCCCAAACGCCGAAATTTCGCCGAAAAAACGTGCGCGTGTCGCCACTTATATCACTCCCTGCACCCTACACTCACCACTTGAACAAAACATATTAACTTTTTGTTGCGCATTGCATTTCGGCACCACGCCAAGACAGCGAATATTTGTACTATTCCATGCGCTTGCGTAATTTTTATTAATTGCAGTCACACAAAAATTTCCTACTTGACACACACCATCTAAAATATTACAATCTGGGTTCCCGCAAATTGGCTGGACAATTACGCAGTCAGAGCTTGTAAGGCACCCATGGACTGCGCCATAACTAACTGCCCCAGTGCGCGGGCAATCGTTATCAACTTGGTACGAGCAACCCTGCGGGCAGATTGAATCTCCCGATTTGCAGTCCAGCGCAGCTTCCGGTGTCTTCGATAAGAAAAATGAAATACTGGCTATTGCCAGTATAAGTATTATAACTGCAGCTAAATATTTTCCTGTGGCCATCAGTTAGATTGTTTACTTGGCTATAAAAACCTTACATCTTCTTGCCTTGCATGCACGAGATACAAGCACCAAGACTCTTATTAAAATGTGCTGCACAAACGCTTGCGCCGCAGAACTGACAACTATTGCTGGCTGGCATGTTGCAGTAAACGCACAAACTGACACGTGATGCGCTGGTTTTCATGAGTTGTAACTACAACTGATATTTAATTAGTTTTTGGTGCAAAGGCTTATAAAAGTTTTACCAGTGATATTTGTATGGATTGGACAAATTTCGATCGGGGCGTATTTTTAGTAAATGTGCTAGGAATAATTTACAATCTAAAAACAAAGAAAATTTTAATCGGCAAAAGAGTAAACGATCCGCACATAACGGAACTCTCTTGGTGCTTTCCCGGCGGCAGGCCAGCGTATGAAGAAGAACTAGAACACTATCTAAAACTAGAAATTAAAAAGAAAACTGGTTTGAAAGTAGATGTCAACGAAATCATTTTTGCAAAAACATATCCTGAGAAAAAAGAATTCCTTTCAATTTATTATCTTTGCAAATTAGTTGACGGGAGAGGAAAAATCGGCGATAAGTTTGTTGAAATAAAGTGGATTAAACCTTCGGAAGTGCAAAAATATTTTACGACATCAATTGCTCCGGAAATTTTAGATTTTCTAAAAACTCTTAACTAACTTTCTTCCATCTCGTCCCGCCACTAGACAAATCTTCTACAATAATTCCTTTTGCCTTTAACTCTGCGCGAATCCTGTCCGAGGTTTTCCACTCTTTTCTCTTTCTTGCTGCTTCGCGCTCTTTGATTAATTTCATTATGTCTGCCGGAAGTTTTTCTTCTTTAACCGCGTTTAGATTTAATCCGAGAACAGAATCAAAGTTAATCATCTGCGCATAAACTTTTTTTGCGGCGGAAGACGGAAGTTTATTTGCATCGATTAGTTTATTTATCTCAGACATAAATCCAAAGATTGCTGCCAACGCGCCGGCAATGTTAAAGTCATCGTCCATCGCCGTTTCAAAATCTTTTTTTATTTTTGCAACTGCGGCATCAACCTTACTGCCTGTTTTTGTGGTTACATCTTGCAACTTTAACATAAAACTAACAAATTTATCATAAACTACGCTCGTGTTCTTCAAATTCTCTTCCGCATAATTAATCGGCTGCTTGTAATGTGTTGCCGCAAAAAATAATCTTAGGATTTGTGGCTTGTAATTCTTCAGCGCATCGCGGATTGTTACAAAGTTTCCTAATGACTTGGACATCTTTTCGCTGTTTACCATCAGGAACTCGTTGTGCATCCAGTAATTTACGAGCGGCCTTTTCCCGGAGACTGCTTCTATTTGGGCAATTTCACATTCGTGGTGCGGGAATATCAAATCTATGCCGCCGCCGTGGATGTCGTACTGCGGGCCGAAATACTTTTCTGTAATTGCTGTGTCTTCGATGTGCCAGCCAGGCCTGCCAGACCCAAAAGGCGAGGACCAAAACGGCTCGCCCTCCTTGTGCTTCTTCCACAGCGAGAAGTCGCCCTGATTCCTTTTCTGCGGGTTTGGTTCTATTCTATGTTTCTGCAAGTCTTCCGGATTTTGTCTTGATAATTTTCCGTAATCCTTGAATTTTGAAATGTCAAAATAAATTCCATCGTCAATCTGATAAGCGAATCCTTTTTTTATCAGCCTTTGAATTTGATTAATAATTTCTTTGATGTGGTCAGAGGCGCGCGCGTATTTGTCAACTGCAGTAACATTGAGGGCTTGCATATCTTCCAAATAGGCTTTTTCAAATCGTTTTGCGAGATTTGTCGGCTCTTCCTTATTTTCATTTGCCCGATTAATTATCTTGTCATCTATGTCTGTGATATTTTGCAGGTAAAATAATTTGTAGCCTTTCCATCTCAGATAGCGGGCAACCACATCAAATGTCACATATTGCCTGGCGTGGCCAATGTGCGCAGAGTCATAAACGGTTGGCCCGCATACAAACATCTTTACTTTATTTTTATCTAGCGTAGTAAATTTCTTTTTCTTTCTGGACAGCGTGTCGTAAATTACGAGGGCCATTTATTCTCCAATTAAACCACCCTGATATTTTGTTTCATAAACTTTCTTATTATTAAACAATATTTTTTCTTTACCCTTAAATTCTTTTACTCTACCACTCCACTTATTTTCGTACTTCCAGCTAGGAAAATCTGCTGACTCAAATTCTTTCGGGCCGCGATACGGCGCGTCTTGTGGCATCGCGCGCAAGGCAGCCTTAAGGAATTGTAAAAATAATTTATAATCTTGCTTGCCTTTGTAATCTCCGCGATAAGTCATCGCCCAAACCGGAACATCTTTGAACCAAACAATTTCTAAGCCTTGAAATGGCTCGCCACCAACATATTGGTCAACATAACGCCAATTGCCAGACTCGTGTTTTATGAGTTTTAATTTTGGAAATGGGTTTGCTTCCTTGGCGTTCTCGTAGGCATAACTTTCCTTTTTTGCCACTAATAAAAATTCTGTAATTTCTTTTTCGTCTGCCATTTCGATCAAGTTATTTTCCTTACCTTGCCATTTGATATTATAAGTGCTTGCCTATTTGTTAATCTCTTAACTTTGTATGTCGTATTAGCTTCAGCCTCGTCTATGATCTTTTTAAATTTGGCGGCATAATGCGCGGTAACTATAAACGGAACAAGATTAAGAGCAGTTAACTCTTTCAATCCAATTATGTTGTTATCTGCGTGCTTCCACGTTGCAGCTTCGATAGTTGGGCAAATTATATAGCTGCCTGCACTAACACCAACGTATAACTTATTATTCTTAACAAACTTTTTTATAAATTTGTCAAAGCCAGTTTTTCTCAGCCTATCCAAAATATAAAACGTATTTCCGCCGCACGAATAGAAAATATCAAAGCCAGTGTAATTTTTAGCATTAACCTTCTTAGTAATGTTTACATCTAATATATTTTCTTTGCGTATTCCTAATCTTAGCAATGTTTTCTTAATACTGCGCACATAGCCAAAATGCTTTCTTAATTTAGCAGTGTGCACTATCAAAACTTTATTTTTTTGAACGGGCTTGCTCAACAAAGATAGAAACGCCCTCCTAATTTTTCCCGTTGTTAATCCTTCTGAAGTCAGCAATAGTTTCATTTTTTAATTATGGAGCGGGGTAAGGGAGTTGCACCCTTCTCTGCCGCTAACTGCCTACGAAACGTTTTGTGCGATCAACGATCACACCGCCTTTCTTTGGCGGTTTCGTAGAGCACCTTTCTTTTGCGACCAGACGAAACGATACACGTTTCCTTGGCCAAGAAAACCTTCGGTTTTCTCTGGACGAAAGGGGCTGTACCTGCAGGCGGCCGCGTAACGGATCCGCCAACCCCGCTTAACTTTTATCATTTAATTAAGGCTTAAATATGTTTCCTATCCACCTCCACAGAATTCTATGTGTTCTTCGCCTTCTGCTAATATCCTGTCTATTAAATTTTCTGGCACTTCTTTTTTTACCAAACTGGTTGCCAATTGCACCAGCGCGTCCAAATCAAAATGCAATTTCTTGCCATTAGAAAACACTGCATTATACAAAATTACTGTTGCGCCGTCCCTTGCTCGCTCGCTAGCCC
>JAHFKX010000008.1:4283-16748 GCA_023245115.1 Candidatus Woesearchaeota archaeon | reverse complement strand
GACAAATCACAGAGCAGAATCCGCACACATCAATTATTTTTTGGATTTGGTTCGACTCAAGCTAGACAGAGAAATAACGACCAGCGCTAAGCTAGCCGACGATAGGAAGGAACATTGGTCCAGGGCCATAGACAGCGGCGTAGAGCGTATTTTAAGTTCGAGGCGGCAGAGTGACGTCGCAACTTGGCTGCTTACAGATGCAGATCCAAGCAATTTTACAAACCTGATAAATGGCCGGCCTGCTAGAATCGGCTCTGGCGACAATGCTGAAACTATACGCTCATGGGTGGCGTGTTTTGATCAAGGCTATGGCGCTAGTTTAATAGAAGATTGGCTTTCACAGTTGCGCGGCAGTGGAAAAATCATCCAACCTAGTGATGCATTCATTGGACGAATAGAATACAGCTTAGGCTGGCAAAATGCAGCAATACAAGCATCCCGTGCGGACAGTAAAATCAAGAACTTCTATGTAAATCTAATGAAACAGCTAGTTACAACTGGTAAATTTAATGTCCCATGGCCTGCAGATGTAGAACAGTTCAAAGGTCTACAAAAAACATACAGTTTGCCGTTGCCGCACAATGTCAATTTATCTGAAGGATTTGCTATGCTTGGCATGGCCAGCTATCTGCTTATGCAAATGGCATTCGAAGGCGAACAAGATGATATGACAAAAGTGACAGATAGAGTATTTAATGCATTAGGCAGAAACACGACTGACTTCAACATTGGTGATGACCTGCCACGGCGCAATACTAGTTAAACAATTCTTACAAAACTAAATTGCCATTTCAATTTTTCCAGTTCGCTCACAGTTAAAAATTCTACATGCCCGCCAGGAAAATATTGTTGTATTGCCAATAACTTTTGTTTCGGCAACGGCAGGTCATATTTTATTCCACCCGCTACAAATTTAGAAAATCTGTCAGAAAGTGAGCGCGACCTATTTTGTTTAAGATTTATCCGTATGCCTGAATATTTTTTTTTCATATCAGAAAATTTATTCAAAATTTTTGCGGCAACTGTAGGTATGTCTTGTTTTTTATATTTTTTTGTTAAAATATTTATTGTTTCTGGCAGACCTGCGATACCAATCGAATACACGCTGTCCTCGAGATGCAAATAAGCCCAACGCTCGCGCACTGCAGAAAGCAGGTTTGTGTTATGCGTACGTAAAAACTCGCCTGCTGCGAGTTCTGCCATGTCAAGAATTAATCTGTAGCAAAGCTCTATCATCGCACCAACTTTATTGCTAAAGTCCTCCAAAGATGCCGATGTTAGCGCAAGTTTTGGCAGATTTAGTATAATCTCCTGCACCTCGCCAATTCTGTTAGTTCCAAACCATTTTTTCCAGTCAGGGTCAAACCTCGTGAAACCAACAAAACTTGCATTGGGCTGTTGCCAATTATCTGTCATGTTTGCCACAAAATCTCCCGATTGAAGAACACTGGGTAATTCTTTAGCCCACAGTTTAAATACTAATTTAATATTCTCGTATTTTTCCTTTGAAATTATGTTCACGGTTTCAATAGCAATTTTTTTTGCCACATTATGATATTTTACATATGTCTCAGTCTTTTCACCGTGTTTTGTTTCGGTTATATAAATTTCTGACAAATTTTCTATAAACTTTGGCATACCAAATTCAAGAGATATATAAATTTTTTGCCCTAATCCATTGAGCTCAGCCAAGAATGTTTTCAGAACTTGTTTGATTTCACCATCACCCATATGCGACATAAATGGCGCAATAAAATAATTAAATGTATCTATGGAATGGTGTTGCAGAGTGAATTTAGAAGCTAATTTCACCGCTACAATTATCTGACCAAACAGATCATGGATATTCTTTGGCTTTTTACCGTTTATGCCGTGCTGCGTAATTCCATAAATATCGTGTACAAAATTCAACAGTTTAGGCTCGCCAAGATTTTGTATGAAAATGTCGCCCTCCATGTGCAGTTTCAGCGCTTCGGGGCTGTTTAGTTTTAACAAATTGTAGTAAGTCTTTCCCCGTATTTCTGATGACTCAATCATTTCCATTACAGCTGAAATATTCTCGACTTTTTTCGAAAGGGCCTGCCTGAACAGCTCCCTCAGCTCAATCAAAGTTATTCCATCATATGCCTGTACGAGCATATAATCCAGTGCAGTTTTTATCGTAGAACTTGGCAGGCCGCGTTTCAGGTATTTCTGCGAAAAAATCTTTTCTTCAAACCCAACTTCCTCACCCTTTTCGTTGATAACTTTAAATGTGTGTATTGGCCTGTCCTTTTTTTTACCCTCGACAAGTTTTGCAATGCCGTGCGGCGATATATCCAAGTCAAACGGCTCAACAAAAAACATCCTTTTCAGCCTGTTCTCAGAAACTTCCTTGGAACTCACCAGGCCTGCCGCCTGCAGCTGCTCGAGATATTTATGTGCGGTTGAGAAATTAAGGCTCATGTCGCGGGAAATATCAGTTACGGACTTCGCACCTTCCTCTATGAGCATCGCAAGAATCTTCAGCTTAACAGGATTATCTAGCGCACGTATCTTATTCGCTACTGGCTCCAGTATATCGTATTTTGAGTTCATGTATTGCCCTGCGAGTTGCTATCGCACTTCTTAATAGCACCTATCGTAACAGAACCTTTAAATATCTTTCTTTGTGATATCTGGTGTCAGAAATTATACCGATTAAGGTAACGTAAGTTATATAAAGATGGGCAAGAATCCATTGGGCTGATGGTGACTGGTATTAAGGCGTCGGACATAATGACGCGCGAAGTGGTTATTGCGCACCCAGAAATGACTTTAGTCGAAGCAGCGCAGCTGATGAATAAATTCAGAATAGGCGGCCTACCAGTAGTGGAAGGCGGAAAGCCAATTGGCGCGCTAACCGAACGGGCCATTATGAAGAAGGTAGTTGAGTCAGACAGAAAGCCTTCGGACGTTCTAGTTAAAGAAATAATGGATCCGCCAAAGGTAGTTGTTTACGAAAATACAGACATAGCTGAAATCGCGAAAAAAATGTGCGATGCTGATGTATCCAGGGTATGGGTATGTCGTGACGAAAAACTTGTAGGCATAATAACAAATAGGGACGTTCTAAAAAATTCCCACGAGCTGATTGACATTCTGATAGAGCAGGCACGTATAAAAGGCCCGAAACTGCACCGCGAATATACTGCCTACGGTAAGTGCGAAGGCTGCGGCACCCACGCACATCTGAAATTCGAAGATTCACAGTTTTTATGCGATAATTGCTTAGATTAAAAATGCTTATCTCACTATTTACCCAAGCATAACGGCCAATAAATCTCTTACGCCTTCGGCCAGCCCGAGAGTCGCAATCGCGATAAACAAATAATTTTTGGCCTGTTCGTTTTTGATGTCAGTGTCAATCAGATAGATAGCAGGCAGCAAAACGGCAAGTTTCAGCAAAAACATTATTGCAGACGTACCGGTAATTTCAGACATCAATCGCGGAAGCGGATGCTTTTCAACTGCCCCCAGAAAATCCACTGCAATGAACGTAGCAGAAGCATCTATCATATGGCCTGCAACTGCCCACTTTGCCAAGCCAGAAAACCAGCTAAGCCGTAACCATTTCATTAAAACAAAAATCAATAGTGAGACTCCAATGCCCAATGCAAAAATCACGAGCCCGAGGTGCGCGCGGGTAACGTGCAAACTACTCCGTGCCAGCCAAAAGTTTATGACGGCAAGCACAATACCTACTGAAATACAGTATTTCCAATAATTTTCCTTAAAAGAAAACCAGCAGGCCAGCAGAGAAACCAAAAAAATTGCGGCAATAAAAATGTAAATGCCGGGCGCAACTGTCCAAAAACCTATTTTGTAAATTCCATTATCAACAAACACGCGCAGGCTTGAGCCAAGTAAAACAAATGGTAAGATGGTGAGCATAAATTTTTTATCGACTGGAAACTTCATACGCTGCAACACGCGGTATATTATGTAAAGTGCGCCCAGAGCAATTAGACCATATGTTATCGTATTAATATAGTTATATCCTTCGTCGTGATAAATTGGCGAGATAAAATAGGTGTTTAAAAAATCCATAAAGTTCATTGCTAATACGTCCAACCTTCGCCCTTCTCAGATGGTGTTGCCTTAAGAGCAGTTTCTATGTTTGCCAGTCTCGCATTAATCGCATCCAACGCGGCCTTTAACGCATCAAGTTTGTAGTTAAGTGCATCGACGGTGTTGCGCAAATTTGCAATCTCTCCGCTTTGCATCGGCATGCTCGGCATAGCACTCGGACTTGGAAGCCCCATATCCGCACCATAACCTGCTGGCCCGCCACCTGTTTGCTGGCCCATGCCCATATCGCTGCCAGTCGGGTAGCCTGCTGGCCCGTATCCGCCGCCAGAAGTCCCCGGCGCACCTAAATCTAAGAAATCATCACCCTTCTTTTTCCCCTTAAAAAAATCTAATACGCCCATGGCAATCAAAATAAAATATCATTCATGGTTTATATTGCTTTCGTGGCGTATGGCAAAAAATTACTGCAGATTTTATTACGGCCACAGATTTCACAACATTTATAAGCCGCGCAATATATATTCTGGCATGGCCACAGCTGTAACATTAACTAAAGAAGCAGCGGATAGCAAAATAGAAAAAATCACTGTCAAATTCAAAAGACTCAAAAAAGGTTCACTGACTTCCGCCCGCGATTATCTCGATGAAGAGCTAGACAAAGAAACAGACGCCGCCGTTGTATCTGCCATAAAAAAACTGCGCACGCCCGATATCATAAAAGGTGATCCGGTTAAAACATACTTTTTAGATTACGATGCATTCGGGGAAGGGCTTGAGCCGGTATATTATTGGCTTCTGGACGAACTAAAAGAAGGCCAGACACTTAGCTACAAGGTCAAAAAAAGTTATGATTATTTTGCTGCATCAGAAGGCAGCTATTGGTATGGTGATGTCGGCGTAAGAAGAAGTGCCTTAGAAAAGCGCGCAACTGAACTGCTCGGCACGATAAGTGTTGTAATAAAATCAATAATAAATCTAATCTGGGATTTAAAAGAATTTGAACAGCGCTTTGAACATTATGATAATTACAAAAGCAAAGATGGAAAAGTACGCGAGGCTGGCGAGTTCGCACTGAAAAGCATATGGCTGACTGATGTTGATACCAAAAAAGGCCGCGCCGCAATAAACGTCCTGGCCAATGACCTTAATTTCATAACGCTACGGGATGCGTTCATGGCTGCAAAAAATGTTGATGTAGTTGATAAAATGGACATTAATGAGCGGGTAAAACGAATATTAAAACCGCGCATTCAAGAGTTTGCAAAATGGATCGAACTATCTGACAAAGAATTACGCCAGAGATTTAAAATTGAAAAAACATATCTTAAGTCGCAGGTCAATGCACTAGAACTATACACACGGTGGGTCAAGCCGTACCTCGTCGCCACAAACAAACTAATGCCGGCAGAGTTAACAGGCGAGCTGGACGAACCGGAAGAAATGGTGACTAGCTTCGATGTCGCACGGGTTTACATTGAGTTGTTTGGAACAAAAGAACAAAAATGGAATAAGCCATTCCCCGTAGAGCTGCCCGAGGACGAAAGAATTTTCAAATGCATAAATGTAGTTTTTGTTTACAGGGCAATACCTGGGACGGTTGAGCGCGGACATTTCGTGCACCGTGGCCGAGTAAAAATGTATTTCCGCGCGTATGTCATAAACAATCGGCAAATCAAAGAATACGAAAAATCGCAGGAAGAAGAAATTATGAAATTTGTGTCTGGCATGACAAAAGACAGCCTTGACGCATTGTACGATGATTTAAAGCATTTCGACGCAGCGGACAGCGGCGGACAGAAAGAATCACCAAAAGAAAAAAAGAAAGCTCCCGTTTTCGAGTTCATGAAATCTGCCAAAGAAATAATAGAACCAATCGCTAATGTTGCGGAAAATATAAAACAAATTCTGCCAAAGAAAAAAGAGTTCGACCAATATACATTAGAACGCATTAAAAACGAGGCAGCCAATTCAGTTAAGAAAGATTTATTTTTAATATATGACTTGTATAAGAAATCACACAAGATGTTATCATGGTAAAAAAAGCCAGAGCTACGCCACCATCTAAAGCAAGCCGCACAGTCCCGCTAAAAGTTAGTCTTGACATAGGAATAGTAGCATACAAAATTAAAAAGCGGATATATTCATTAAAATCGCCTGCTGAACGCCTGCTGTACATCAGAAAACTATTGGGGACAAAACTAAACAAAGATGTCAAAAAAAGTTTAGAGGCCATTTTACGAAATATAAAAGATTCACCGAACTTAGAGCAAAGATTTGAACCACAGCGGCTTGAAGAAACAGTTGGCGAAGAGCCAGAAGAAATAAAAGAAAAAACAACCGAAGAAATCAGAACAGCATTGCGGCCGGCCACACGCACGGATGCAAAACCAGTAGATTATTCAAAACCTGCAGAACTGGAACAACAGCTTGCCCCTGGCCAGTCCATCGAACAGCTTATTCCGGAAACAGCCAAAAAAGAAATGTTCGCACAGCAGGCCACTTATGCTGCACATGAATCCACTGGTAGCAGGCTGCAGGCAACACTTGCACATTACGTGGCGAGGGAAGGCATTGCACCCGGCCAGCCCTTCGAGCTTCATCCTTCCGAAAGGCAGCTGCTCGTACAACGCGTTTCCGAATATTTGGGCGGAACTTACGCGGAATACAAAATAGCCGAGACATTGCAGCAGTTCGAGCACAGCGGATTGCCAGCCGCAGGTGAAAAGCCCGAAGAAAAATACAAGCGAATCAGGATTAGGGACGAGAGCATATAAAACTTTTTATACGCTAACAGTTTTCCGAACCAATGGCAAAGGTAAATCCACCTAAAAATATCGCGCTTGGAAAATATCTCGACGCACGGGTTTTAGAATTATATTACTACGGTTCTCTCGACATGCCGTGTAATTTTTTAATAAGAGTTAGATTGGATGGCGCCAAACGCGCAGGAAAAATAGAATTAGCGGACATACTCGAAGACCTAGACGTTGCTCCAAAAGCATCCAAATTAGAATTACGCGGTAAGTTACAAGCCACATTTGAAGAATGCAAGGTAGTCTTCATCGAAGCATATCTCGCCGGACTGTGCAAAATAAGAAACACGTATGTGTTCACCGTAAAGCCATACAAGTCAGCACCTCCACCACACGAACCATTCTAAAATAATATGTTACTTACACCTAATTACAAAATCTAACCGCAACCCATATAAATCTTTCCGTGAAACGTTCTCCGAGTTGGAGTAGTTGGAATGTGTGGAATCATTGGCTACATAGGGCCGCGTAATGCCAGCGAGATTGTTGTCGAAGGCCTGAAACGCCTTGAGTATCGCGGGTATGATTCATTCGGTTTCGCAGTAAAGACCGACAAAGATATCACAGTTTTGCGGCGGGTCGGCAAGATTGGCCAGGTTACTGTGCAAGAGCTCGGCCTGCCTGCCTCGGGCCTCGCATTTGGCCACACGCGCTGGGCAACACATGGCGGCGTAACAGAAGCAAACACACATCCGCATAATTCGCAGGACAAAAAAATAATAGTTGTGCACAACGGCATAATAGAAAATTTTCAGGCACAGCGCACATTTCTCGAATCACAGGGCATGATATTTTATTCACAAACAGATACTGAAATAATTCCAAAAACAATAGAATATCACATGCGCAAGGGTTATGATTTTATTGAAGCCTGCAAGCGCTCACTAAAACACCTCGAAGGCCAGTACGCAATAGTTGCTATGCATGAAGGTGAGAATAAACTCGTAGCGATCCGCAAGGAAGCCCCACTGGTAATTGGTGTTGGTGATGCCGAATTTTTTGTTGCATCAGACGTACCAGCATTTCTGGATTATACGAAAAAAGTTATATTTCTGGCAGAGCTTGACATGGCAATTCTAGACGGGAAAGAAATTTCTATCTTCAACCTTAAGGAAAATTCATTTGTCCACCGGCCTATTGACAGCATAGACTGGGATGCCGAACAGGCAAAAAAAGGAAACTTCGAACATTTTTTCATGAAAGAAGTAACAGAACAAGCACAAGTCATAGAACGGGCGTGCAGTATAAACAGCGAAATAATAAAAGACGTCGCTGAAGAAATAAAAAAAGCGAGCAGAGTATATATTTCTGCGGTGGGCACTGCATCCTATGCATGCATGCACGCAACATATATTTTCGCAAAAATTGCAAAATTACAAACAACGTTCTACCTTGCCCACGAATTTTTGAATTTTAAGAATTTTTTAACGCCAAATGATTTAATTATCGTAGTATCACAATCCGGAGAAAGCGCCGATACGCTTGGCGCGATTCGTGCCGCAAAAATCGCCGGCGCAAAAGTAATTTCAATCGTAAACACAATGGGCTCGTCCGTGATGCGCGAATCCGACAAGTCAATTTTACAGCGAGCTGGCCCAGAGATATGTGTCATCTCAACGAAAGCGTACACATCGCAGCTTGCAATCCTAACGCTGCTGGCGTATGAACTGGCTGGCAAATATGACGAAGGCCGTGAAAAATTACGGGATTTAGTGCGCCACATATATTATCTGACATCAGATAGTGTTCGTAAATTCCTGCAACGGATTGCAGAAAATTTACGCTATGCTGAGCATGTTTATCTGATTGGCCGTGGCCTGCAATATCCGACCGCACTGGAAGCGGCTCTCAAAATAAAAGAAATGTCATACATTCACGCTGAGGCTTATGCTGGCGGCGAACTAAAGCACGGCTCAATCGCCATGATAGAACACGGCACGCCATGTATTGTGTTTACATCAAATGAAACTGAAAAAGAAACTCTCAGCAATGCAATGGAGCTAAAGGCTCGCGGCGGCTATATCACCGGAGTTGGCCCAAACAATAATCCTGTTTTCGATGCATGGATAAAAGTTCGTGAGGCAGAGGAAGCAAACTCTATTTGCCAGATTATCCCGATACAAATACTCGCTTACCAGCTTGCCATCCTGCGCGGCTGTGATCCGGACAAGCCAAGAAATCTGGCGAAGTCAGTTACGGTGAAGTAAAACGAATATGAAAATAGGTAATAATCCGAAAGAAATTATGGCACTAAAGTGCATGCGGTCGCAGACCGCATTCGCTAAAAGCGCCAGCCGATTCCAAAGAAAAATCTCACAAGATTTTTCTTGGTCTCAAAAAATGCAAAGCATTTTTTGTTATTGCGGCTGTGTGACGGTGAAATAAATGAAAAAATATGTTACTGCGAAAAAAAAGTTCCTAGGATTCGTTTCTGATATGGATGGAGTAGTTGCTGATACAGAAGAATTATGGTTTGCAGGTACAAAAAACTTTTTGCAACAATTCGGAATTTCCTACTCGCGCGATGAGCATAGGCAGTACGTCGGCAGGCCGCCAGTCGAAGACATACAAATGTTTCGGGAAAAATATGGCCTGTCACTATCTGAAAAAGATGCACTAATTGCCCGGCAAAACGAAGTTATGGCTATCAGTAGCACTGGTATAAAGCTTAATGATGGTTACCTTGACCTTCTGCTTATTTTGGAAAAAAATAGAATTAAAATTTCCCTGGCATCTTCATCACCGCAGGATATAATCAATAAAATTTTGGATGCCACAAAAATCCGACGGCAGTTCACGTCAATTAATTCCGCGGAAGTATTTGGCAGCAAAACTAAAGCATACTTGGCTGCAACCAAGTCAATGCACCTCAAACCGAGAGACTGCTTTGCACTTGAAGATTCTTTGTCCGGAGTGATGGCTGCAAAAGAAGCTGGCCTTTACTGCATAGCAGTTCCGAACCAGTTCTTGAATGGAGCAGATTTTTCCGCAGCAGATGAGGTTCATAAAACTATCCCAAATATGCTGCAAAACAGTACTATGATACGGAGTGTTAGAAAATGACCAGCCCTGCCACATACAAAACAGATTCGGATTTAAACATACGTAAAGTTAGGATAGATGACATAGGGCAACTTTTGCCAATATTATACCAGCTAAGCCCGCTAAAGTCACACGAAACTGAAGACCAAGAAAGACTCAAAACAGTCTTAGAGGAAATAATCGCCGATAAAAATCACCATATATTTGTGTGCGAATCTGGTGGACAAATTGTTGGGTCAGCAACGTTACTGATACAGCAAAATCTTACGCATGGCGGCAGGCCATACGGACACATCGAAAATGTTGTCACGCATGCGAGTTGCAGAAAAAAAGGCGTAGGCAAACTGCTTGTTACGGAGTTGCACAAAATTGCGAAACAATATGGTTGCCACAAAGTTATACTTGAGTGCTCAAAAGAAAATGTGCAATTTTACCAGAAGTGTGGCATGAAAGAAACTGGAGAAGTTGAAATGAGGATTGATACGTAGAATGAAAGCGGTAATTCTCGCGGCTGGCGAGGGTAAGCGCATGCGACCGATATCTGACAGCATAGCAAAAGAAATGATTCTGATTTTTGGCAAGCCATTCATGCATTACCAGCTCGAACGCATGAAAGAAGCAGGGCTCAGCGAAGTAATCTTAGTTATTTCGCCAAAGAAACAGCGTATACAAAAAGAACTGGGCAATTCATTTCAGGGATTAAAAATAAAATACGCTATTCAGGAGCAGCAGACCGGCACCGCAGAGGCAATACGCCAGTGCAAAGAATATTTATCTGGCGAAGACTTTTTTCTTGTGCAGTACGGCGACAGTTTAACTGAAATAAATCTGGTAAAAGAGTTAGTAACTGCCTTTAACAGCAATCAAGACACCACTCAGTCCTTCCTAGCGATCAGAACAACAACTGACCCGTCGAGAAGTGGTATTGTAAAATTTGATGAAAATGGGAAAATAATCGGGATTATCGAAAAACCAACGCCGGAAGCAGCGCCAAGTAACTATGCCGTCCTCGGCACGTACATCATGAGCACAAAATTCTTTGATGTTGTAGAAAATGAAATTTTTGAGTACGAAAAGGAGCAATTTCCTCCACAGTATTTGCTTGGTGCAGGCTACAAAGCAGATAGTTACATTTTTGATGGCCAGAGGGTTGATCTCGGTACGCCAGCAGACATAGAAAAGGCGAAACGACTAATTGCAAAAACAGAAGTAAAAGCAATTATTTTTGATGCAGATAAAACACTTTATTCGCCAGACACAAAACAGGCATATGACGCCCAATTCACATATTTGGAAAAAAAACTAAACATACAAAAATCAAACTTACTAGCCGCATATAAAAATAAAATAGATTCAATAATATTATCAGAATCACGCGATTTGAGGAGCAGGAGCAGGGAGTTTGGCCTATCTGAAACGTTAAAGTCAATAGGCACAACACCAAATCAAAATATCATAAGTGCTTCAATAGAGATATTTTGGCAAAATATTCTTACACAAATAAAATTCAGCAAAGAAACATCACAACTTCTTGGAAATCTGAAAAAAAATTATTTGCTAGCCGTTTTCAGCGACGAATACAAAATTAATCTGCATGCCAAGCTCAGTAAACTACTAACAACGCCGAAAGATTACTTCCAGTTCATATTGTCGTGCGAGGATGCAGGCGAGCTTAAGCCATCTGATTCGTATTTTCAGGCCATTTTAAAAAAATCTGGTTTTGAACCAAAAAATATACTCATAGTTGGCGATTCGTGGCATCGTGACCTCGAACTGGCAAAAAAACTTGGTTTCAAGACTGTACTGTTAAGCAACAACACAGATGGAGAACCAGACTTTTGCATAAATACTCTTGAACAAATTAGCGATATACTTAACTAAATATGAAAATAGTAACAATAGGATGCGGCACAGGGCACTCTGCAATTTTGCGCGGGTTAGCAGAAAAAGGAATAAAACCAACAGCCATAGTGGCAGTAACAGATAACGGTGGCCACAGCGGTGAGCTGCGAAAACAGCTTGGCCTGCCAGCCGTTGGGGATTTGCGGCAGTGCATCAGCGCGATTATGAAAAATTCTGCTCTAAAAACATCCTTTGATTTTAGATTTTCTAGTGGAGAATTAACTGGTACAAGCGTTGGCAATATAATACTAGCCGCAGCCGCACTGAATTATGGCTCATTGACTGCGGCCGCAATAAAATTATGCAAATCGCTGAAGTGCAATGGCATTGCCATGCCAGCAACTGACGAAAGCATACATATTGGCGCCGAAACAATTTCCGGCAAAAAAATAATCGGCGAGCACAACATAATAAACCGTCAGCCAAAAGAAGAAATTAAAAGTTTTTTCCTGTCACCAGACGCCGCAACAACAACCGCAGTTACTAAAGCAATCAAAAAAGCAAACGCAATAGTCATTGCGCCGGGCGTCATGATGTCACTGGCAGGCGTACTGCTAACAAAAGAAATTTCTGACGCAATTAAAAAATCAGATGCGTTAAAAATTGTTGTATGTAATATTATGTCGCACCCAAATCAACCGGAAATTGTTAACACGAG
>JAHFKX010000008.1:0-4273 GCA_023245115.1 Candidatus Woesearchaeota archaeon | reverse complement strand
AACACGAGCCAGCATGTAAATTGGCTTCGTCAATACATAGATTTGGATTTAGCCATAGTAAACAATGGCACTGTCGATACTGATGTACTAGGATTTTACAACAAACTGGGCGCACAGCAAACAAAAATTGAAGGCCAAAATAATATTGAGATAGTTACTGAGGATATGATTGAAAAAACGGGCCTGCAGGCCGCGTTGGCAAAGGAGAGAGCATACGATGAAAAAATACAAAGAACGCCGCACCTAATAAGGCACGACGGCAGCAGGGTTGCCGATATAATACTACGAGAATTAGCAAAGCGAAAGTAATAAAAGGCTTATGTTTGTAAAAATAAAATAAAGGAGTTGGGGTGTGGAGTTGGAGAGCATAATAATTGACAATGTTCCTGTGGCGCATGTATCCGAAGTGATACGCGTAGAAAAAGAAGCCTGGCCCGAAGAATTGCGCGCGCCAGAAGATAAATTCCGGCAAAGGCTGGAAAAATTTCCGCATGGGTTTTTTGGAATTTATGTTAATGGTGTGCTGGCTGGCACGCTTACATCGATGCGTACGAACAAAACACCACAGGAAGATCTTAAATGGGACGAAGTAACTGGCAATGGATATGTTAGCACGCATGAAGCGAATGGCGCGTGGCTTTATGTCGTTTCCTTGGGCGTTTCAGAAAAATATTCTGGCAAGGGCTTGGGTGCATCTCTTATAGGAAAAGCTACAGAGTTCGCAAAAAGTTTAGGCTGCGAAGGATTATTTTTACAGGCCAGGCCATGCGAGTATGATACCTATTGCAAAGCAAATGGCGATTTGCCAATTGGAGAATATTTAAAATTAAGGCGGCTTGATGGGCAGCACATAGATAAAGAAATAAGATTTTATGAAAAGTCCGGACTAAAAATAGTAAAACCAGTAGAAGATGGCGAAATTGACGCCGCAAGCAGAAATTATACTGTTACAATGCAATTTCTGGCGAAATAATATCTGCCAAACCAATATAAAAACATATACAACAGCACTACGCAACCCTTAAAAGATTTTCTAACTACGCAAAAACGGATGGTGTGGATTGGGAGTAATTGAAGATGCTGAAGCACAATTAGTACCAATCAAAGTTGGCAAGGCTAGTGCCAGCGTCCTTAACTCATGGAATGATGGCTGGATAAGGTTCGAAAGCCAGCAGGAATGGGCCAGCCACATCGCATTTGCTCTTAAGGCAATGGGCCATTACAGTCCGCACAATGATATTATCGCAGAGGAATGCAAATTTAGTAACAAAGAAATAATTATTTTCCAAACCCATCCAGATGACATTGCGCTGGGCGCTGGCGCAACTGCGCACAAATATGCCAGATGGCATAACAAAGTAAACAGCGTCACGCTATCATTAAGATGGGACATACCAGATAATGCTTTACAAAGATGCGCAGCAACTTTAAAAGAGGCCGAGCTTCTCGGATACAAATCAATTACCGGAATTACGCCAACGCAAGACTTTATTAATAAACTTAAACCAATCGTTGATACGTATAACTCGCTGCAAAAAAGCTTAAATGATAAAACAAAATTACGCACTTGGTGCAAAAATAATGTGGTGCCATTTTATTTGGAAAACTACGTAGCACTTGACCTACGATGCTTTGAAGCTGACTCTATAGAAGTGATGCGTGAAGCAGTTTACAAAATGTCTGCCAACGCCGAACGGGTTTTGTGCCCGTCACATCACGATAAAAACGAAGACCATCGCGCCGCTGCATCTGCGTGTGACGGCGGTGGCCGCAGTATAGCAAATATATTTAGATACGCCGGGCCGGAGCATTATACTAATTTTCAACCAACGATGTTTGTCGTAGTTAGCCTAGAAGACTTGGCTGCAAAAATGCTCGCCCTGCAATGGCATCAGGAAGCATTTGGCCTAAGCACCTCGCGCGTAAACAAAGAAATGTTAGATAGGCTCAAATTATTCACTAATGAAGATAGCACACTCAAAGTTAGTAAAGAATATTTATCACCATCGGAGCGTATCGCGTTCGACGCAATAAGCAAAGATGAAAAAGAACAAACATCATTAGAACATTTAGCACTCGGCTGGCCAAACGGAAAGCGATTTTACTTTGACTTAGCCACACAGCTTAGTCGCGCCCTTTACTACGGAAAATGGCCGAAGGGCAGCAATAATGTTAGCCCAGTTCTTGCAGAAGGTTTTGAAGTAGAAAATATGATGGGCTAATCTTTTCCGTTTCCAAAAAACTTTTTTATTTTTTCTGAAACCAATCTGGTAGTAACCGCCTTCCATTCCGGCGGAATGCACTTGAGATAATTCCCCCACGCAAATCTTTTGTCCATAAATATTACTGCCCCCCTGTCCTCTGGGCTTCGGATGCACCGGCCAGCCGCCTGTATCGCCCGCGTCATTGCCGGATAAATATATCCATAATCCCACCCACGATTGTATTTATAATCATAAAAATCTATCAGGCTCTTGGTTGCTAAGTCTGGGCTGGCCAGCGGGACACCAACAACCACAACGCACTTGAGAAACTCACCAGGCAAATCAATTCCTTCCGACATTGAGCCGCCCTGAACTGCAAGCAATAAAGCACCGGATGAGGCCGCATTTTTAAAAGCTGCTAAAAGTGCCGACCGTTGCTGTTTAGTCAAATCTGAGCGGTCAATAAATAATTGCTTCGAAAGCTTGCCTTCCAAAAACGGCAGGACGGATTGCATAATATAATAGCTTGGAAAAAATATTGCACAATTATTGGGCACAGTATTTACAATACCAACACATTCTGATGCAATCTTCTTATACTCATCAGTGTTTCTTGACGTGAATTTTGTAGTAGTTGAAGGTTCAATTAAAACTAGCCTATTTTGCGGAGGAAACGGGCTTGGATATGTTTTCAGGTCAGTTTTTTCAACTGGAAAGCCAAGCAGATCGCGGTACATCTCGCAGGGCACAAGCGTACCAGACATCAAAATCGTCGAAACAGATTCTTTTATGACTTCACCAACCGAAATAGCGGGCGAAAGACAATTATAAGATACTTCGATAAAATGCTTGCCGGATTTCAAAAATTTCTTTTTCAGTATTCTAGAAAAACCAATATCATCGCCTTGCCATTTTTCCAAAAACTCAGCTACTGCGCCAACAAATGATTTTTTTGCAGATTTTCTTATTTCAATCGCTGCAGCCTCTAAATCGCCTATCAGCTCATCATAATCGCGGCCGGTGGATGTTTCAACTTCAGATATAAACTCTTCTTTTTTAACAAAATTTTCCGGACCTTCGGATAAATAATTCTTTGTTAAATTATCAAACGCATCTGACATATAGTTCAGGCAGGCCACAAGATCATCAAAATGAAACGCATTTGCTTCTTTTGCTGCCCTGTCGACAACAAAACTTGTCAGCCGCTCTGATAGAATTTCTCTGACTCTGCCGGGCAGATTGTGCCCTTCATCAATTATAAGCACTGAATTTTTGAGTTCCTTTCTTAGACGGCCAAGAAAAAACTGGCGCACAGATGGCTGAAATATGTGAAAGTAGTCCGCAATAACAATCTGTGCATCGCGGCCCAATAGCGCAGCAATTTCATAGCTGCAAAAATTTTCGTGTGCGGCTGAAAAAAGTTCCTCGGCGTGCAGAGGCCCGCGCCCTTTAAGCTCTGAAACAAGCTGCATTGCGCCCCCTTGCAGCTGGCTCTTCTTGCCGTAAACCGCGTTGAAGTACGGGCATTTCTCATCTTCCCGCATATTTTTGCAAAATTCATTAAACTCTTTTGATGATAATTTATCAACCCCCTGCATGGAGCACATCCACTTTTTTCCAATTAAATCTGCTACGCCAAACTTTACGCCGTGCCTTGCCCGTATTTTCTGCAGCGTTTCTATGGCAATCTGATGTTGTGCGTGTTTTGGTGTCAGGAAAAAAACATTATAACCGCTATCAAGTGCAGCTGTCAGTGCCGGCCCCAATGTTGCAGCAGTCTTCCCAAGGCCAGTCGGGGCGTGTGCAATGAGATGCCGTTTGTTTTGAATCGCATTTTGTACATCTACGACAAGTTCACTTTGAATTTCTCTTGGCTTGTCAAACGGAAAAAGCAGCTGCGACATCATAAAGCAAATTGAAAGTGGGTTAAAAATGTTATTGTTAAGCGCAGGGTTTAAAACCCCGCACTTTAGTGCGCTTAACAATTCAAAAACTCGCCATTTGAGCGAGCGTCGCAAAACCACGGGCGTCAACGAAAATGCGTAGCATTTTCGGGTGCTGGAAAATCC
>JAHFKX010000047.1 GCA_023245115.1 Candidatus Woesearchaeota archaeon | reverse complement strand
TTGTTGCCACCGGATGCAAGCAGTATCCAGCTTGAGCTCTGCGGCAGTGAGATATTATATGCAATTGCACTGTAATTTATTCCGCCAATTATCTTTGTCACGCCGGGCGCTGCTGCCAGGCGGGCCAATGGAACCGCATTACTATCTGTGGGCCTTAGATAACCCCTTACCAGCGCAAACTCATTGCTGATGTATGGTATTGCTGTCAGGTTAGTTACATTATAGCCCGGACTGCCGAATGCTAGCGAGTTGCCTGTTGCGTTGGTCGGCACAAAAATGTAGCCCGACACATTCACAAGGTATGTTGTGAAGTTCATTGTTATACCAACCACCTAGGTTGGAGATGCCAACGACCTTGCTGTCAGATTAATCGAACTGTTTGTTGCAGGATTAATTATATTCACTGCCCTTGGTGGAGATTCGCCAGTTATGCTGTAAAATAATATCGTATAATTTCTATCCAGCGGAAGCACTTCGACGGCTACCTGTCCGGGAGCCATTCCGGGCGATCTCGTGTCGCCAATGCCAACTGTCTTGTTGTGTTGCGAAAACACCGAATTAGGCAGGAAGGTCAGGTTTGTAACATTGTTTGATGTTTTTAAGTAGGTTAGTGGTATGCCCTTTGTTCTGTCAAATATTACGTATGCATATCCTGTTCCTTGTGTATTGTTCTTCAAAGGTAACCCACCGCTGCTCACATTAAAGCTGGTAAAGTTAAAGCGGATGTTGTTTGTGAACCCTGTACCATTGTCTGTTGAAAAAATATCCCACAGGCTCGCACTCCCATTGCCCAATGTATTAGTCGGCGTACCGCTTGCGTAAATAGTACCATTATAGTTTCCCGTTGTGCCATTTGGCCAGACATATGCCGTAGCATTATCAAAAGTGTCATTAAATGCTATCATATATATATTTAGTGCAGGGACCAGTCTTAGTGTTTTACCTTCGAGGAAGGAGAGCCACACAGCCTTTGGCATTGGTGGCAGGGTTGGACTGACATAATTTACAAAGCCGCCTGGCCTATCAGCAGTGCTGGCGAGAACTCGTAGACTATATAATGCAGTTGCACTATCAGTTATAATTGTAACATTTGCCAAAGAAGAAGAATTTGTCTGGTTTACGTCTGCTTGGAAAGTTCCGTTTAAACTCGCGACGTTTGGCGGCGTCTCCAGATAGACTGTAACATTTGCGGTATTAATTCCTGTGCCGTTTGGATACGCGACAGTGAAATTTAAATTCCACGTTGCTGCGGCCGGCACGACTGCCAGCGCGAAAAGAACGAACATTGCGGTTGCTATAACTGATGTTTTATTTAAATTAACCATTGTATACCTCCAAGCTCCCCAGCTCCAATTGTGAATTTTATGAGACCACGTATATATATAATTTTGTAATTCTTGTTGAACAATAAAAATCTACTTACGTATTAACAGTTCAAGTTACGTTTTGTAACCTAAGATAAAAATTGCAATTGTGCGCTTCGGTAACAAAATGTTTATTAACATGCCACGAACTAAAAAAATATGGTTGAAGGTGAGACTGCCGCTGCAAAGCCTGCCAAGAAAAGCAAACGCGTGGTCATTGCTGCAGTGCTCATAGTATTATTATTAGTATTTGTTATTTTATTTTTTTACTCGCTATCGAGCGGAACATTGCCGGTGCAGGAAATACAAAAAACAGAAACTGGGTTCACGCCGACAAATACAAGTGCCGCGCCCGTAGCATTGCCGCAATCTCCAAATTCTGACTCGAGGTTTGGTTTTGTAAATGCCGGCCAGGATTTTATTGGTATTGCGAAATTTGGCATTGGGTGGGACAGGCCATTCCCTGGGCCGTTCAACTGGCAGGACATTCAGGACGGAAATTACGGTGCGACTGACACCTACGTAAAGGAAGCACAAAAACATGATTTTGCAATTGTTGCGATTATCTGGCCTTATTGGGATCAAGATCAGGCGCTCTGCCATGCGGAGGAATTGCCAGCTATTCAGTTTGGAAAATATTTCGGCGAGCTTGCAGATAAACGCGGCACGCCATGCGGCCACGATAAATATGCAAAATTTATTGCCAATTTAGTTGAGAGATACGATGGCGACGGAAAGGACGACATGCCCGGCCTGCGGTATGGGGTAAAATACTGGGAAGTTGCCTCGGAGCCGAACACACAGAACAGGCCAAGCGGCATTGTTTACTTCCAAGGCAAGCCGAAGGATTACGTTGCAATGCTTAAAGAGACTGCCAGTGCAATAAAGGCTGCAGACCCAGAAGCGAAAGTCTTGAATGGCGGGGCTGCAACTGCTTCTGCGGGGAGCCTGAGTTTCTGGGATAGCTTCTTTGGCTTTGGTGGCGGAAGATATATCGATATATTTAGTATGCACTGCCTCGACTGCGATGAAAGTTTGGGCGTCCAACCGTACCAAACAATGTTGGCGTCAAATAATTTGCAAATCCCTATTTGGGTAACAGATGTTTCGTACTTTGGCAGCGATGATGAGCAGGCCAAAAATCTGTACCGCGGCTACATCACTGGCTTCGGTTCTGGCGTGGAGAAAATTTTCTATGATAAATGGCAGATACGGGCTGGCGGCAGGGAAGAGCTTGCTGCCCTGAAAACTTCGTCTCAGGATAGAATAGCGCTGAACACAACTGCCGCATTAATAAAAAAGCTTGGGGGTTTCAAGAAAGCAAAAGATTTGGGAAACGGCGAGTACGAATTTTATTTTGCGGAAGGCCATGAAAGGTTTGCCCTTTTGAAACCGCTGGAGCTGCAGCCAGTGCTACAGGGTAATTTGAAAATGACTGCGTACGATGGCATTGACACGATAAGATATAATATAAGAAATGTCGATTCAGCAACTGTGCCAGTGATTATTGAAGCGGTTTAAATCAAACATACTTGAGAAATTCATCCCTGCGCACATCAGCATCTTTTAATATGGCATTTAAAGTTCCGATATCAAGTTCTGGATGCAATGGGACTGTAATAAATGCCTTGTCATTTGTCAGAGTTATGTGGCTGCCTTTCTGTCGTAGTGTTCTAAAGCTGAAATGTTTCGTAAGAACTTTTATCAAATCATTGCCAGAAATACGCGGCAGCTTAGGCATACTCTTTTGGCACTATTTTTCCAGCAACTATGTTAATCTCGCCATGCTCTATGGCATACTCCGCCATTGTTTCCAAATGCAGTTCTAATGCTTCTTTTAAATTTTTTTTAGCGCTTTCGACGGTATCGCCCTGTGTAGTAACCCCGAGTTCCGGAATTCTTGCCACCCAAAATTTTGCGCCTTTTTTAATATCAACTGTTAGTTTCATAATAATAAAATAATCTGCAGGCTTTTAAGCCTTTTGCCTGCTAAGATAAAAAATTACTTAGGCGCCACCGTTCTCACGTAAAAGTTTGCAGTCGGGTGGACAACGATTTCTACTGGCTTGAAATCGTATGCGTGCAGTCTATCTAATGCATCTAACTCCCACATATCTCGTACCAATTTTGTCTCGTTCCGTAGCGTGCTTGCACTTTTGTGGCGGTCATTTTTATTTGGGAAAATTTCTTTGGGCGGTATTTCTGACAGATTTTTATATTTCTCAATTTCCTTGTGCGTATCTGGCCCGTGGGCTTTTTCGTTTGAAATGCGCATTGGTATCGGCGCAATTATTGGCTGCCTGCGAGGCGAAAAATCTTTGAAATCCATAGAATAAGGATAGTAATTACCCCCAAAAGCACCAGGGGCAGATAAATAATACGTAACTAAACCAGCCAGCATTGAACCGGCCAGCATCGATAGTCCTGCTTCGACGCGTAAGTCCACTGGCTCTTCTGCTTTTGTAACAACAGTATCCAGACCGAAATGTGTCGCGCCCTTCTGGCCTGCTAACGTTCTGGCCTGCTCGACCATAGCAGCGAGATGGCGGTGGACTACTGCGGATTTGCCGTTAAACCTGTTCCATGCCTTTGTTAGCGACTCATCTTGTGATATTTTAATTTTTTTTGACGTAAAATCCGGCTCATGCGGTTTATAATCTACAAATCGTCTCTCCCCAAGGCCAGCTGAGCCAACTTGATGAAGGGCTTGCGGTTCCATTGGTGCGCCATTGCTTGTAGTGCCATTGCCCAACTTCAATGCCCCATCAAAACCATTATAACAGAATTCGACCGTGCCAACTAATCTGGCTGGCACAAAGAGGCCATTGCTTAATACAACGAATTGCGGTTCTACTGTTTTTGAATTTTGTTCTTCTGCCATTTTATTTCATAATTTATGCAATATAGGTATTTATAAACCTTTCGGCGTGGTAAACGTCTTGCCAAAACACTTATTTATTTTAGAAGCACAAGATATAATTTTATATACTACACACTATTATCGTATCTGGCCACGATGGTTAGATTCCAATACGTAGTGTTAGGTTTGATTTACGCAGGCCTGCTGATTACGGTCATGCTGTTCATCAGCTACTCAACTTCGCAGAGCGCGGATACGGCCAGCAAGTACGCAAAGACTTTTGTCGAGGGGAGAAAAATTATTGCGGACGAACAAAAGGCATTTGAAGAGCAGCAGGCAAAGGAAAAAATCGCAGAGACAATTCCACCGGCGCCGGCTGCACCAGCACCGCCGTCTTATATTCCGCCGCCAAAAATCTCGATGAATTATACCAAGGGCCTGATTTTTGACGCAAGGCAGAGGCTGGACTGGCCCGAAAAAATCGCAAAGGCAAGGGACATGGGCGCGAACCTGATTGTGATTGAACTCGAACTGGAAAAAGGCGCAAACGACAATCCAGAAATTTACTGGTGGCCGCCGTGGGAGGGCAGCTGGCAGGAAGAGACAAAAAAAATAGTTAACGAGGCACATAAGAATGGCATGCTGACCGAGCTGCGGTTTGGCACAAGGATCGAGCGGGATGTCAGGGAAGGGCCGGTGAATGACAACGAAACAGATTTTTACAGAAACGCGACCTTGAGATTTTTTACAAATGTTTCAAAATTTGCTGCGGATTACAAAATAGACAGATTAACAGTTTACAACGAGCTTGACAATTTCGCGAACTGGGGCCACAGGCCAGACGTGTTTAATCTTGTGCTGGAAGACACCCGCGCGGAAGTAAAAAAATATTACCGCGGACAGCTTGGCGTGGGCTTCTCATCGATCGTTCTTGCGGACCAAGGCAGAGACTTTGACGTGGCGGGCTACGATTACATTTTGTTTAGCGCATACCCGACTGACCCTGGCACCGACTTTGGTTCTTACGCAAACAGGATTTCAGAAACACTCAAAATAGCTAATGAAATAGCTGGCCACAGGCTGATAAATGCATCAATTGCCGGCACCCTCGGGGTTTACGATAAAAATGACACAGTATACGATGTTATTCGCGTGATTGTAACAGAAAACCAAGAGGCAGAAATGTGGGATAGCATAATGTCGCAGTTCCACGGTGATGTCAGCGGCTTCACGATTGGCTGCGGGACTTACGCCTACTCGGCCTGCGGGGAAAAATCAGAAGCAGTAGTAAAAAGCTGGTATAATAAGTTACCAGTACCACCTGCTGCGCCAGTATCATTGATAAGCAACCAGTCAAAGCCATACAATGCAACGCCGGGGGAGAAGCCGACTTACTTGTGAGCAATAAGGAGTCGAGTTTTTTCGGAAACAGTTAGCAAGTATATCTACGAATAGAGAAAAGCATAAAAACCTGCGGCACAAGATTTTTGCATGAACACAAATACGACTGACTATGTCGTAAATTTCTACCTGAATTTCCGCGGCGATGAAGACACAATAATAACTGATGTTGAGTCAATAGTGTGGGCGATAACAGCCGACGTTGAGCACTGGCTTGGCGTTAGAGCCAACAGCCTTGTGCCATGTGTTTCGTACAAACATGCGCGGTTCAGCATTTGCCTGCCTGTCCCACACAGTAAAACCGACGAGCTTGAAAAAAAAGTTAATGAACTCGGTCAGAGATATAAAAACGATAACAAAATAAAAGATTATGTGCTGAGAAAGGCTTAAATAATTTTCCAAACAAAATAACCAATGGATTTACAACCAGAACAAAATGTGCCAGCTATTGCCTCGATTAATTTATCTCCGCACGCAGAATTTGATTTTGAAAAAGCATTTGAAGAAATAAGAAATTTGATTCATCTTGAAAATAAAATTGTTTTGCGCCATGGGGCCTGCGAGTTTCCGTTCACATTTGCTGAAAAAGTTAGCCCAGAAGTTCTGGAAGACGTTTTGACAAATTTCGAGCTCGGCAACTACGACGCATTTGCAAACAACTCTTTCTATGTCACACAGGAGCTGGCTTCGCATTATCTCGAAAAGATGCGCGATTGGAAAGAAACAAACTTAGCAGGCGCGCAGTACCTTGGGCAAAAAAAAGTCATCATGCAAGATTCAGCGAGCGGCGAATTTTATTCTATTCCGCTGATAGAAATAATGCTACGGGAAAAGCCAAACATAACA
>JAHFKX010000125.1:1386-2012 GCA_023245115.1 Candidatus Woesearchaeota archaeon | reverse complement strand
TAGCACTGCTGAAATTATTATGCTTGCAAGCGCGGAAAGGAAAAACAAACTCAGTGCTATTGCAATTGAAAATGCAAAAAGGAAAGCCCATAGCGGGCGCGAGCCGAAGAACACATATTCGCCTTCTGCGTACGGAGAAGAAACTTTTTTTTGCAGCGGGCCCATAAAAGGAATTATGTATGGAGTGAAAAACGGAATTAAATTTGTTACCGCAAGCCATAAGTTAATTGTCATTAAGGGCTGTGCGAAATCAGAATTTCCGAAAAATGCCTTTGCAGCAATCGCGATTGCGAGATTTGCAAGCGGGCCAGCCGCAGCAATTTTTGCAAATTCATATGGGCCTGGATGCGATTCGTTTGTTTTTTTGCCGGGCCGAAATGTGTAAATTGGAGTCATAGTAACAGTCCAAATTGCAGCGAAAACAAATGAGCCCTTTGTTAACAGCAGAAGAAAAAAACCAAAAATCACGCCGAACCACCAGACCTTTGACCTTGGAAGCACTAATTGCTTTTTTGCGGCAAAGTGGTGAGCCAGCTCGTGGCCAAAAACCGAAATTGCCACCAAAATTAAAATTGCGATAAAGTAGCCGAACCAATTCTCCAAAGTTGCCTCGCCAGGGAATTTGA
>JAHFKX010000125.1:689-1376 GCA_023245115.1 Candidatus Woesearchaeota archaeon | reverse complement strand
TGAAAAATAGTCCAAGTATTACAATAACTATGGCTAAGTCAATTAGCTCTGCTTTCTCAAATGTTTTTGTGGCCATTTTAACTGTTGTCTGTCGTAGTTCGTTTTTGGTATTTCGTAAACTGAATGCCGATAAACGAAAGACGATTTACTAATTACACTTTTAATTGTTACTGCTGGTTTTAAGTGTTTTGTTGTGATAATAGTTTCTTCACGCCTTTCAAATGCCCTGCCCCCAGCACAACTAATATAGTTTCATCTGGAAAATGTTTCTCAATGTGCGAAATTTGGTTCGCGATATACCTATCGCGCTCTGTAACTAAAACTTTGTAAAAATTTGGAAATTTGTTTTTGAAATCTTTTGTCAGCTTCAAAATCATGTCTTCGGCAGGTACTTTTGTCAAGTCACACTCGATTTTTTCATTTGAAAAAACTCCAGTAATTATGTTGAAAACAAATTTTAATTTTTCTGTCAGCGGGATTCTTGAAATTTTCTGCAAAGTAATTTGAATTGGCTGATCAATCAGGAATATTTTTGCGTTAATTTTTTTTGCAGCTAAATACGCGGTTTTCATGTCTATTCCGGGAATTTGTTTTACTTGCCTGCCAAGCTTACGCTGAAAATGACTGCCGATGAGCTGGAAAACGAAACCGAACAAGCCCAATTGCGTGATTGCAGACAAGCCAGCC
>JAHFKX010000125.1:0-679 GCA_023245115.1 Candidatus Woesearchaeota archaeon | reverse complement strand
TAAGGAGGGCTTGCAGCCTGCCAGAATCCAACTCGATTGCCACAACAGCCGGCGTTTCTAAAAGTATTTTTTCCCTGACTTTTTTGATCGATTCTTCTGAAATGTGCGATGTACCGATAAATTGGATTGGCATAAGTTATAGATTTACAAAGAGTTTAAAAACAATTGCAATAACAAAATATAATGAAAGTGCGCGTAGGAAAAACGGCTTATGCTAGATTTGGGCTCTTTGCGACTCAAAACATAAAAAAAGACGAACATATTTTTGCGTTTTTTGGTGAGCAGGTCAGAGAGAGAGAGAGACAGCCAGAAAACTTATGTGCACGCTTCAGCTTGGCAAAAATCTTTGGTTGCAGCCAAAGATTGGTTCTTTCGGCAGATATCTGAACCATTCTTGCAAACCCAACGCAATAACAAAAGGAAGACAAGTTATTGCAATTAGAGATATCAAAGCAAATGAAGAGGTAACAATCGATTATTCAATAACTGATGATGATGTTTTTTGGGAAATGGCATGCAAATGCAAAAGCAAAGCTTGCCGCAAAGTAATAAAAAGTGTACAGTTTTTGCCAAAAAGTCTTTTTGAAAAGCATAAAAGTATTATTCCGAAATTTTTGCGTAATGCGTATGTTGATAAAATTAAGAGTAAATAAGTATATATTCAAACACAGAAACATTT
>JAHFKX010000046.1 GCA_023245115.1 Candidatus Woesearchaeota archaeon | reverse complement strand
CGGTTTCTCCTTACATTAAAGCAGGGACATTTACCTTTGGTCTTGGTTATCCATTCAAATCGAGAAAGCCTGAGGACAATATTAAGCAAGGCTCCCTATCCGTCGAGGAAATCGTAGAAAAAGGAAGATTGCTCCTCCAGGCAATTAAAGAAGTGCGGCAGGAAACAAATATAACTATTACCAACCGCTTTGGTGAAAAGGCATTCACTGGAACATTATACGATGCCATTGCTGGTGCCGATAATTATGCACAACTAGTTAAAAGAACCGGCCGAAGTTTTAACGCCTGAATTTAGAAAATTATAAAAGCCTTTGTATTTTCAGAAACACATGGATAAAAAAACAATTATCTGTTTGGCGGTCCGCCTTAAGTCAGAGCGATTGCCAAAGAAAGCGTTGCTGCAGGTGGCTGGCCAGTCAATAATAGGGCATGAAATCGACCGACTAAAAGAAACTGGTTTTCCAATCGTTCTCTGCACCTCAAATTTAGAAGACGACAAGCCGCTTTTGGAAATTGCTGCGAAAAAAGGAATAAAATCATTTGCTGGCGATCCGTTAGACGTGCTAAGCAGATTCATTGGCGCTGCCGAGCAGGAAGGCGCAGATATTGTTGTGCGCACAACAGGGGACCGGCCGCTTATTTCTCCGGAACATTTAGTAAAACTAGTAGACCATCACATCAAAACTGGCGCAGAGTATTCACATTTTAATGGAAGCCCGATGCCTGCTGGCTTGTGGTGCGAAGTTTTCACGCTGGCCGCTCTGAAAAAGGGCCACGAACTGGCGCAAGATCCAAAAACAACAGAATATATGACCGTACACTTTAGACGACCAGAAGTTTTCAAAGTATCAACTTTAGAAATTGACGAATGGTTCAAACGAAATTACCGCCTTTGCTTGGACACGCCGGAAGATTTCGAGCTCATCAAATTAATCTACGAAACGCTTTACGACGGTGAAAACATAGTTTCGCTGAAAAATGTAATAAAATTTTTGGACGAAAATCCAGTATTTGTAAAGATAAATGCAAATGTTAGGGAACGAAATATTAAAGATTTATCGAAGGAAATTAATCTAAAATTAAAGACGGATAAGTAATATGCAAATCAAAATAGGAAATAAAGTTATTGGCGACGGTTCTCCGACATATATAATCGCAGAACTTGCCTCTGCACACTGTGGTTCGCTCGAACTGGCCAAGGAAATTCTGAAAAGCGCTGCAGAGGCTGGCTGTGATGCAGTCAAACTGCAGCGTTTCCACACAGATAAATTAATAGTGCCATCCGACCAGCGATATGAAAATTTTAAGAAAATTGAATTATCTGACAAAGACTGGGAAAACCTAATTAGCTTTGCTAAAACATTAAATGTTGACATTATCGGCGAGCCATATGACGAAGATGCCGCAGAATTTTTTGAGAAACACAATGTTACGGCATTCAAAGTTCCATCTTCGGATATTGCAAATCCTCACCTAGCTAAAAAAGTCGCTGCATTTGGCAAGCCAATCCTGATTGCTGTTGGTGGTTCGGACCTGCGTGAGATAGAAAACACCATCAAAATACTGAAAGCTGCGGGTAACCAGCAAATCGTCCTAATGCATGGCTACCAGGCATTTCCAACAAAAATCGAAGACACAAACCTTTCGGCGATTCGAACGTTAAAAAAAGAATTCGACCTGCCGGTTGGATTTTCAGACCACATTGACGCAAGCTCGGAAATTGCAATAACACTGCCGGTATTAGCGATCGCGCACGGCGCATCCATAATTGAAAAACATATTACGAAAAATCGTGCGGATAAAGGTTTTGATCACTTCTCAAGCTTGCATAAAGAAGAATTTACAAGAATGGTCTCACTAATTCGAAATTACGAAAAAGCAATTGGCACCGGCGCATTAGAAGCGTATGAAGCAGAACAAACCTATCGGAAAAAAATGAAAAAATATATTGTTGCCGCAAGGGATTTGAAAGCTGGTGAAACAATAAGGCTTTCAGACATGGCATTTAAAAGAAACCAAAATGAAACTGGCCTTTCGCCATCTGAAGCAGAAGGGCTAATTGGGAAAAAAATAATTACGAACATAAGCGAAAACGAGATAATAAAATTGGAAAGGCTTGCATAGCAAGTAATAAAAGTCTTTCTAATCTAAAATTTGTGGTGGTGTGAAATCTATGGCAAAGATAGCAGTTATAGTAACCGCGCATAATTACGGAAAATTCCTGAGAAAGTGTCTAAACTCAGTCCTAAATCAAACTGCTAAAGATTATGAGATAGTTATTGTGGATGATGCGTCGACAGATGAAACACCGCAAATCATTGAAGAATTCAAAGAAAAATTTGGCTCTAAACTAAAAACTGTCAGAACAAATGGCGTTGGCCTCGCTGCGGCTAGCAATGCCGGCATAGAACTCTCTGACTCCGATTATATTATTCGTCTGGATGCGGATGACTGGTTTGATGAAAATATCTTATTAGTTGAATCACATTATTTGGACACACATCAAAATATCGAAATGGTTTACTCAGATTACTACACTGCGGATGCAGCTGGAAATATTATCGAACATCATCGTTACATGCGCGCGAATGACGAGCTAAAACTATTGGACCGCAGTCCATTAGCATCCGGCGCAATGTATAAAAAAGCCTGCTGGGCGGAACTTTCAGGCTACAATTCCGAACTACATCACCAAGAGGACTTTGACTATTGGATTCGTTTTGTAAATAGGTTTAATGTTGCCTGCATAAATCTTCCGCTATACTATTACCGACGGCATGGAATAACAATGTCATCGAATATAAAAGCAAAACTTGCGGCGAGGCGAAAAGTTAAAGCTGATTTTGTCGAAAACAAGCTTAAAGACATATTGGCCTGCCAAAAAATAGTTGCAATTATACCCACACGGGGTTCTGATGGGCTGGCGCTGAAAGATCTAAACGGCAAGCCGGCAATTTCATATACAATAGACGCTGCAAAAAAAGCAGGCATTTTTGAAAAAATAATAGTTTCCACAGATAATAAAGAAATTGCGGAGCGTTGTAAGATATTAGGTGCCGAAGTCCCATTTATTCGCCCCGCAGAACTGGCTGGCAAAATTGCAATTGAAAAAGTTCTCACACATGCGCTCGATTATTTAAAGCGAGTAGAAAACTATGAACCAGATATTATTATATTATTATATGCGACAACACCATTCAAAACTTCTGAGCATATCAAAGAAGCCGCGCACACCATGCTAATATTTAACACAGATACTGTGCTTAGTGTTTACGAACACAACAAATTTTTGTGGAAGCCTGGCGAAAACGGTCTGCTTCCACTGTTCGAAAAACGTTTGCTGAAACATGAGCGCGAGTCTCTTTACACAGAAAATGGGGCAATCTACGCGTTCAAACCAGCAGTTCTTGATTATGGTTCGTTGATAGGCAAAACTGTCAGTCACATTCTGATGACTGAAGAGGAATCCATCCGCATTGACAATGATTTTGGTTTTTGGCTGGCAGAGCAGGTGCTAAAAAACAACAATCTTTAGCCATAAAATGCTAGTATCAAAACGCTTGCCAGCATCAGCGCAACCGCCAGCATGTGTTGCTCAATATCTTTTTCTTTGTAAATAAAATGCCCATACAACACTGTGAAAAGCACTCCCAGCCTTTTAACTGTATTTGCGTAGGCTGCTTGTATCAAACTCAGAGCAAAAAAACTAAGAATAGATGACGCAGCACCGAGAGTGCCAATCAACAGCAGAGGCTTCACATTAGTGCTAATTTGCCCAGGAATATTTTTAACATCCTTGATAGAAAACAAAAATAAGAATAGCGTCATAAACGTTAACATCAGCGCAACCGCAAAAATTGGATCAGAATGTTTTACAGCAAACCGGTTTATCGGAACCTCAACACTTAAAACAGCCACACTTGCCAGCGTAAGCATTGTTCCCCTGTTAGAAAAAATTTCCTTTATTGGCGCATGCAGGCCTTCCTTTATTTTATTCAGGTTAACAACATAGCCGCCTGCCATCCCGAGCATTATTCCAAAAAATCCAATTGTGGTCGGAAATTCGTGGTTGATAAAAAACGAAACAATGGAAATACCAATCGGCGTAAACGCCGTAAACGGTGCAGTTTTTGAAAAATCAGAAATCTGTATGGCTTTCATATATAACAGAACATTTAACGTATCTAGGAAAGCTGCCACGATAATTGCCATCCAGACTAAAAAGTTATACGTCGATTTCGCAAACAACAGGGCAAAAATACAGACAAGTATGGCAGAAACAAGAATCTTGCCGAAAGCCACAAATTTTGAATTATTTGTTTGCAAAAGTTTCTTTGACAATGCGTCCGAACTAGACAGAAAAAACGCAGATATTGTCTGCAGAAAAACCCAAAGTACCATCTGACTCGGGTTGTGGCAAGTTATTTAAGTATTTCGAATTACAGCTTCTTATGAAAATTGGCCCTTACGACACAGACAAAGAAGTTTTCGTAATAGCTGAAACTGGGCCAGCGCACGACGGTAACTTTTTGCGCGCGAAGCAAATGATTCAGGACGCAGCCGAGGCCGGTGCGCACGCAATAAAATTCCAAACATACAAAGGTGAGAAATTAATTACGGACGAGGTTCTGCCATTGCCACACATGCGCCACCTTTTCAAAACCCAGCGCGACAGATTCCAATCACTTGAGTTTTCAAAAGAGCAATGGCTTGAATTAATTAAATATGCTAAAGCACAAGGAATAATATTTCTGTCTAGCTGTTGGGACGAGGATAGCCTCGAGCTAATCGACCCGCACGTGCCAGCCCATAAAATCGGCTCCGGCGACTTAACAAATATTCCGCTAATCAGAAAAATAATAGCTAAGGGCAAGCCAGTCATAATATCTACTGCGATGGCCAGCACGGACGAAATAAAAAAAGTTGCTGCGGAATTCAAAAATCCTGCTCAACTGGCTTTACTGCACTGCGTGGCTGGCTACCCTGGCACGCCGGACAACCAAAATAATTTGAAATCAATTATGTATTTGCAGAAACAGTTTCCACAAATAACAATCGGATACTCAGACCACACGCCAGGCCCGCTTGCTTCATTAACCGCAACCGCAATGGGTGCAAGAATTATTGAAAAACATTTTACATACAATATGAACCTGAAGCATGGTGACCATCCACATTCACTGGACAAACAATCTTTTGCAAAACTTGTTGCGGACATTAAGCGAGTCAACGATATGCTCGGCGAGGAAAAAAAAGAAATACTGCCAATTGAACGCGAAACAAATAAAATTGGTTTCTTGCGCAGAAGTTTATTTGCGGCCCGTGAAATAAAAGCAGGCGCCAAACTGACAGAAAAAGACATAATCGCATTAAGGCCGGGCGACAAGGAAATCTCGCCGCTGGACTGGGATAGAGTCATTGGAAAAAAATTAAAGCGCGATTATAAACAAGAGGAACCACTGAGCTGGAAGGACTTAGAATAGGGAAAAGGCTTTTATAACTTTCGATAAATCACAAATTCAGTTAGAGGTGTGATTATGGATGCTCAAGTTCAGCTAAGCCAGCAAGTTCAAACGCAAACTATCCAAGTGCCAGAATTGCCTGACATGGAATCAAAAAGCCCGGAAGATGTTTTGAAGTGGGCCTTAGATACGTACGGCAAAAAAGTTGGCCTGTCGTGCAGTTTTGGTCCCGAAGATGTCGTTCTCGTAGATATGTTAGCAAAAATTACAAAGAAGCCAAAAATTTTCACGCTTGATACTGGCAGGCTTAACCCTGAAACCTACGACGTAATGGATGCAGTCAGGCAAAAATATAATATAAAAATAGATGTCATGTTCCCAAAAACGCCAACAATACAAAAAATGGTAAAGGCCAAGGGCTTGAACTTATTCTACGATAGCATAGAAAATAGAAAAATGTGCTGTCAAGTCAGAAAAATTGAACCGCTGAACCGTGCGCTCTCAAAACTAAATGCGTGGGTTACTGGCTTAAGACGGCAACAGTCAGTCACAAGAACAACAATGAAAAAAGTTGAATGGGATGAATCGCATAAAATAGTAAAAATCAACCCACTAATAGACTGGACGCGAGAGCAGGTCTGGGATTACATTAAGAAAAACAACATCCCGTATAACAAACTGCATGATGCAGGCTACCCAAGCATCGGTTGCGCCCCTTGCACACGGGCAATAAAACCAGGAGAAGATGAACGAGCAGGCCGATGGTGGTGGGAAAACCCAGAAACAAAAGAATGCGGCTTGCATGCAGATCCTACGAAGCTAGCGAAGGCAGTCCAGCCCGCACAAACATAATATGTTAAAACCACATGGCAATAAAGGCCTTATTAACCGGGTTTTATCACATGAGCAAGCGGAAAAAATTCTTAATAATCCAAATAAATTGACAAAAATAGAAATATCTGACGAAATTTTAGCTGATGTAAAAAATATCGCCAATGGATTTTATACTCCGCTTGAGGGCTTTATGTGCAGCGATGATTTCGATTCTGTTTTGAACAACATGGCCATTCGCGACGGTACGCTTTGGCCAATACCAATTGTTTTCGATTTGAGCAAAGACGCTGCAAA
>JAHFKX010000045.1 GCA_023245115.1 Candidatus Woesearchaeota archaeon | reverse complement strand
CTGAAAATAAAAGCAAAAGTCGTTGGCGGCAAGATTGAAATTCAGCAGCGCGCACTGCTTGTAAAAAAGGCGACGTAGTTTCGCCGCAGGCCGCGAGCATGCTTGCCAAGCTCGGTGTCACACCAATGGAAATTGGCATCAGCCTTGTATCTGCACTGGAAGACAAAGACATGTACATGGCAGATATTTTAGACATTGATACTGACAAGTTCATCGCACAAATCAGGCAGGCATACACTGATGCGCTCAAGCTCGGAGTCGAACGCGAAATCATGACTCTGGAAGTAACAGAATACCTGCTAGCCAAGGCAGAGCGGGATGCAAAGGCCTTGGAAGCTTACACTCTAAGCTCTCAAAAGGGAGCGGGAAAATAAAATGGAACAAATATATGCCGCAATGTTGCTGCACAAGGCGGGACAGGCAATAACCGAAGATGCCCTAAAAAAAGTCATGTCCGCGGCCGGCGTACGCGCAGATGAAACAAAAATAAAAGCTACCGTAGCTGCGCTGACTGGCGTTGACATAGACAAGGTAATAAAAGAGGCGTCGTTAGTTACTGCTGCACCTGCTGCTGGAGCAACGGCACAACCAGAAAAGAAAGAAGAAAAAGAAGAGGAAAATAAGGTATCAGCTGAAGACGCTGCCGCAGGCCTCGGTGCATTGTTCGGATAATCAGAACAACTGCCCAACAATATTTGGCATGGACCTTAATAACTCATGGAAGAGCAAGCAGGAGAATCACAGAAGTTAGAACAGCTGAAGGCTGACATAGCTAGGCTTACAACTCAATTAAAACAAACAAGCATTCAGAAAGATACAAAATACAAAGACAGAGATGAACTCGACAAACACCTCAATACATTAATACAGGACGCAAAAAATCTCAGAGACCAAAAAAAACTAATCGACGAAAAAATAAAAACGCTAAAAAGCAAACGCCAGATTCTGAACAAAGAAATCTCTGAACTTTTTAAGAAGCTCGGCAGTATGCGCGATGATTTGCCGAAAAACGACAACACTAATAAAAAATCGCCGCAGCAATTGCAAAGGCAGATTGCTGCAATAAATTTTTCAATAGAAACAGAAGCCCTGAGCTTTGAACGTGAGAAAAAATACATGGCGCAGCTCAAGGAGCTGAAAGGCCAGCTTGCAGAAATAAACGCCGGCGAAAAGCGCTATGTTGATTACAAAAAGTTCCGCGACGAAGTTAGAATAAAAAAAGCTGAAGCAGATGCAGTGCACGAAGAAGTACAGGCAACAGCAAAGCAAAACTCAGAAATCTTCAGGCAATTAACAGAAAAATCCGAAGAGATTGCAAAAATAAAAGATAACAAAGAAAAAATGAAAGAAGATATTCAGGCATTCAAGCCACAAATAGAAGCGCTGAATACTGAGCTTGCCGGCCTGCTCGAACAATGGTCTGCTATCTCGCCGAAACCGATTGCAGAGTTCGGCGTGGAAATTCCGGAAGGCCTGACAATAGAAAAAATCAAGGAAAAGAAAAAAATTACAAAGGAAGACCTGCTGGAGATGCAGCGGCAGGCGATGCGGCGTAAATAAAATTTCAATATTGAAACGTATTTCCCATTGTTTTGCTGTGTTGTATTGCAATGATATTAAAACCGTATTACAAAGATATAGACTTCTCCCCAGAAATCACAAACTAATAAATACTTTTCTATTACTAATGCGGGCATGTTAGACAAAAAGCAGCTCAACAGGGAATTCCAGCGCGACTGGAAAAAGCACTATGCTCTGAATGTTTTTGAAGAAAAAGGGTTTAATCGAAAACAATGCCGCAAGTGCAAAAAATTCTTCTGGACTACCGACGCGAAAAGAAAGCTATGCGGCGACTCGGCCTGTGAACCATACTTGTTTATCGGAAAAAAACTTTACAACAAGTTCGATTATACCGACACGTGGCAGGAATTTTCAAGATATTTTACAAATAAAAAATATACAAACATCTCCCGATACCCAACAATCGCGAGATGGCGGGATGACACTTGGTTCGTGCAGGCATCGATTTACGATTTCCAGCCATTCGTCGTCTCGGGAGAAGTCCGGCCGCCAGCAAACCCGCTAGTAGTTGCACAGCCATGCTTCAGGTTCAACGACATTGAGAACATCGGGCTAACCTCAAGACATTACAGCGGCTTTGTCATGATTGGCCAGCACCGCTTTATACCTGCAAAGGCCGCACACCTGACACACTGGAAAGACGAAGACATAGGAAACGCCATCGGTGTTCTTGAATATCTCGGCATAAACAGAAAAGATGTAACTTTTGTAGAATCAGTATGGATGGGCGGCGGGAATGCCGGCTCGAGTTTTGAAGTTTACTGCCGCGGCCTAGAAATTGCCACTACAGTATTTATGGAATTTGCAGTTACACCATCTGGCCTTAAAGACCTGCCACTGAAAGTTATAGACTTCGGCTGGGGCCTTGAAAGGCTGGCTTGGCTGCTAAATGGCACAACAAATTCTTATGAAATTACGTTCGACCCGGTAGATAAAAAATGGCTCAAACAACTAAAAATAAAGTTTGATGACAAGCTTCAGAAAAAACTTACTTCAGTAGTCGGGGCGTTAAACATAGAAGACATCGATAACATAGATGACGAACTTAAGAAAATTTCCAGAAAACTAAAAATTGCACCAGATAAATTAAAAAATGAAATAGATAAAATGCGCGCATTTTATTCAATACTTGACCACTCAAAAACATTACTGTTTGCCCTCGCTGATGGTGCACTTCCGTCAAACACGGGCGGCGGATACAACCTGCGATTTATATTGCGCCGCGCCCTGAGGCTAGCAGAAAAATTCGGCTGGCAAATAGACCTCACTGAGCTCGTACGCGACCATGCAAGGGCCTTGACAGGCGCAAGACCGCGGCAGGTAAAATCGGTAAAAGGCGAAGAACTATCCGAAGTAGGATTAAAACCGTTGTTCCCTGAACTCATGGATTTCCTGCCAGATGTAGAAAAAATACTGAACATCGAAGTTCAAAAATACAAAGAAACAAAGCAAAAAATTTCGCAAGCCCTTGACAACATGTTCAAAAAGAAAAAAACAGTCTCCGGCGAGGAGCTTGTGCAATTGTATGACGCACAAGGAATACTGCCAGAGGATGTTCAGGCCACAGCAGAAAAGGTTGGAGTTACAGTTAAAATACCACAGGATTTCTATTCCCGCGTCGCATCGCTGCATGTTGAGCCAAAAAAAGCACTAGCAAAAGTACAATTTATTTCCGAATTGGCTGGCGTCCCAGCAACACAGGCGTTATACTACAATGATGAATGCGTGCAGGAATTTACGGCGCGCGTACTCAAAGTAATAAATAACACATACGTGGTATTAGATAAAACCACGTTTTACCCGGTTGGTGGCGGGCAAGCCTGCGACTTAGGAACAATCAACGGCAAACCAGTCGTAAGTGTAGAAAAATATGGCAACGTAATTCTGCATGAAATGCCCGAAGTCAACTTCAGAGAAGGCCAAGTTATTATCGGAAAGATAGATATGGGCAGACGGATTGCCTTAATGGCGCACCACGACGCAGCTCATATTATAAACGGCATAGCGCACGCAGTCCTGGGCCATCATGTATGGCAGGCTGGCTCTGACCTGACACCCGAAAAGGGCAGGCTTGACATTACACACTTCTCAACACTTACGAAAGACGACCTGCAAAAAATCGAGCGGCTGGCAAATGAAGTTGCCCTGTCCAGCACGCCAATTAAAAAAACAGTAATGCCAAAGGCACAGGCAGAACAGGCACATGGTTTCCGGCTTTACCAAGGCGGCGCAGTACCTGGCGCAGAAATCCGCGTCATAGAAATACCTGGCGTTGACGTCGAGGCGTGCGGCGGCACACACAGCAAAAGCACAGCATCTGTCGGATTTATAAAAATACTTGGCTCTAAAAAAATACAAGACGGCATTGTCCGGATAGAATTCGTGGCGGGCAAGCCTGCTGTTGTTGAGCTGCAAAAAATCGATTCATATATGCATGATGCATCCGTTGTATTCTCTGTCCAGCCAGATCAACTAACAAAAACGTGTGAGCGCTTCTTCAAAGAGTGGAAGGAACAGAAAAAGGAAATTGAAAGATTAAAATCGCAAGGCAAGCCACAGCAACCACAAAAACACGGACAGCAGATAAAGCAAGAGCCAAAGAAAAAAGGAAGTTCATAAATTAGTTAGTTAGTTTAACCACGACTTTAGTTTTTACTGTTTACCTGTTATTTTTTCTCAGCCTTCTTTTCTTCCTTCTTGGCTTCAGCAGGCTTTGCTTCTCCGGCAGCTGCCGCAGCAGCGCCTTCAGTTGGCGCAGCAGCCTGTGCAGCCGCAGCAGCCTGTGCAGCGGCCTTCTCGAGCCTTTCAATTTCCAGTTTTATTCCCTGCTTCTCAGATTCCCACTGTTTTAGCTCTTCCGCAGTCAAGTCTGTCTTTGCGGCCTTTATTTTAGAATCATAAGTACCTTTATTGATTTCTATCATAACTTCTTTTGCGCTTTTGCCCTCAACTCGCATGCCTAAAGAAACGCAGGTGCCAACTAACTCCTTAACCTGCTTTTTCAAGTCTACGCTAAGCATGCTATCACCTTTCGTTTTTGCGACTTTAATCAAGTGCTCAATTCTCAGTACGCCTGCCGGCTTTGTTCCGGCAGTTCCAGAACCCTTCTCGATGCCTGCTTCCTTTTTCAGAAGTGCGGCCGCAGGTGGCAGGCCAACCTCAATCTCGTATTTCTTGGCTGCCGCATCAACCTTCACTTTGACAGGAACATCCATGCCCTTGAGGCCAGAAGTTTTTTCATTAATGTCCTTGACTATCTGCCCGATATTCAGGCCCTTGCCGCTAAGTGCTGGCCCAATCGGTGGCCCTGCCGTAGCTGCACCGCCCTGCACCATGAAATTGAACGTGTCTGTTTTACCCATTTTTACTTGCCAACCAATTTATTACGACCAACGCCTCAGCAAACCGATTTATAAACCTTTGCAACAGCAAAGTCCGCCGAGCGAAGTCTGGCGTTATTTCGCAACAGCGAAGTCCACCAAGCAAAGCTTGGTGTTACTATTCTTCGTCCCCTTCTTCCTTTTCTTCCTTATCTTTCTGCCCTGCTGTTTCACCGCGTTCGGCCAGCTTGACGGAATCGAGCCCAAGTGTAATTGGGATTGGAACGGCTGCCTGTAGAAGCTCAAGTACGACCTGCTGCTTCTGCATATCTACACGAGTGACTTTGGCCTTTTCCCCTCGGAATGGCCCGCCTATAATTGTTACAACATCACCCTTGCGTATATCTATCGTTTCGGGCTTGAACTCAATGAGATGCTCAATTTTGTCATAACTTGTCGGCGTCCTAAGAATTCCGCGAACATACGGTATGCCTGCGGCAATCTGCTTGATGTAATCAACCGCATCCGCCTCGATTATGATATAGCCGGTCATCCCGTGCGGAAAGATTACGCTATGTATGCCCTTAATTTTCTTTGCGTTGGACGCGATAAAATCCATTACCTGCGATTCCCTTCCAATTGCCGTCCTGATTACGTATAATCCCATTTAACCTCATTACGTTGTAATTATCTGCGCAATTATGGCTATCACAAAGCCGAGCGTGCCAATAACTGCAATTCCAATTGCAGATGCTTTGACAATCGTCTTAAATTCTTCCATATCAGGCTTTTTTGTAATTTGCAAAACGCGCTTGTATTCTTTAAGTTTTAGCACAATTTTATTTGCCTGCAGGCCTTCGAACTGAATTTTTGGCAGGCTTAGCCTATCGCGGCCTGGCTGGCTTGCCGGCTGCGAAACTGCTGGCTCTGCTTCCCGTTCTACCCCGTCTTGATTCTGTAAATCGTCCATTTGAAAACAGTTTTACACAGAAATTAAGGTTTATAAAGTTTGTTATTGGCTCATCATTGCCCCCAGATGCATTAAAAAAACTAATTCAAAAACTCAATCCCTAAATCCTTGCCGAGCTCCTGCTTTCTTTTATCTGAAAATGTTCTCTTTGGCCCGAAGATTTGAGGCGATTTTACGCCGGTCACAACAAGCATCGCCCGAATAGTATTCTGTAAATCCGGCGATAACTGTGCGCCCCAGATAATGTTTGCCTTGTCGTCCAATTTTGATGAAACCGCCTCGACTACTTTCTTTGCCTCGTCGAGTGTCATGTCTGGCCCGCCAGATACGTTAATCAGCGCGCCTGTCGCGCCTGCAATGTCAACATCCAACAATGGATTAGTTATGGCTTTCTCAACTGCCTCAACTGCGCGATTTTCTGTATCCGACTCGCCGACGCCAATCATCGCCACGCCAGAGCCAGTCATCACAGTTCTTATGTCTGCGAAATCCAAATTAATCAGGCCAGGCTTCGTTATCAGCTCTGTTATGCCCTTAACCGCATTTGTCAGGATTTCATCAGCAACCTTAAATGCTGTGTGCAATGGCAGGTCCGGCGCAAGTTCGATCAGCTTATCATTCGGAATAACTATGAGCGTGTCAACAGTACTCTCCAGCTTTTCGAGGCCGCGCATCGCATTCTCAAAGCGCTTATGGCCTTCCATAGTAAACGGCAGGGTTACGACAGCAACGGT
>JAHFKX010000124.1 GCA_023245115.1 Candidatus Woesearchaeota archaeon | reverse complement strand
AATTAAGACGACGAATTTATATGATGCAATTCGCAGCGCATATCGTTCGCCTAGCTATGCAGCCATGGCAAGGGGCATGCCAGTTTACAGGCCTGTTTCGGAAAGCACTAAAACAGAAGCCACGCAGATTACCCAACGCGATAGTGAAAGTGCCGCCGTAGATTCTGCTCAATATAATTGGGCGTATACGAAAAGGCAAACTGTACAACCGCCACGTGCGCCTGTTTCGTTAACAAGTGCGCCGGTTGGCACAAGGCCAAAATCATTTGCAGATCTTCAGGAAAGGCTGGCCGAAATGGTATTTGCGCCGCGCAAGCAGAAGCGAGCCATGTATGAAACTGATTACGAGCTATACCAGACAGATAGGTCCTGGATGGCTGAGTCGGCCGCATCTTAGCCATTAGTTTTTCTTAGTATACCAAAAGCATACTAAAAGCATATCGATAGCTTTATATATTAGTATATGTATTTACAACAATGGCAATTGTGAAAATATCTGACGAACTTTACAAGCGGGCGGCTAGGGCAGCTAAGTCTAATCCAATAGAATACCCATCTATTAAAAATTTTGTAGAAAAAGCCGTTGTGGCTAAACTTAGCCATAGGCTAGATACTTTGGGCGAAGTAGTTAAGTTGGTTAAAAGAAAGAGATGGTAAATTTTAGTAAGAATTACCTGCGGCAGTGGGACTATCGTAGTCTTGGTAACATGGGTACGAATCTTAACCCATTTGAAGGTAATCAACTGCAGCAGTTAAATCAGCAGATTTCTGCAGGCCCAGGCGGAAGTGAGATTATCACGCTGCGTCGGGACATCTGGGAAACAATTCCAAAAGAGCACTTCAAGGAGATGGGGCGGCTCTCAAAACTAACTGGCGTAGAACCAACTATCCACGGCGTAATCGTCGAGCCAGTCGGCGCGGAGATTCAAGGACAGTCAATTGCCGGCTGGAGCGATGAAAAACGGCTCGAAGAAACAAGAATGATCAATGACATTCTTGACAAGGCAATTGATTTAGTCGATATTAATAAACCAAGAAATGTTTCCGTTACTTTTCACCCAGATTCATTGGCTCGCGCTCCCGTGTACAGGCGGGCGGACCAAGAGTTGCATGGCGTTACGCCTGATGACAAAAAGATTGATATCAAAAAAGGCCAGGAAATCAAGGTCATGGACTGGGCAGTTGACAAAGAAACTGGCCAGATGATGCCCGTAAAATTCGATGAAAAAATAATGCCGCCAGAAACAGATGAAGAAAAAAAAATTGGGTACAGAAAAGAAATTTGGACGCCAGATTTTAGTTTGAAAAATATCAATAAAACAAGCTGGATGCAGGAAGTTGAGGGCTTGCATTCAAGGGCTTTCCAGCTTTCAGAGTTTGAAGAAAAACTTGCAAGGGGCACGCATCCTGAGGCTATGACTGGCGCAATTAACACTATGATGTCGCACGTTAACAGTGAAATACAAACATTGTTTGAGCGTACTAAGAAATTCAATCCATTGGAAGAAGAAAATTGGAAAAATTTAGATTCTGACAATCAAAAGAAAAAAGAAGAACTAAGAAAAAAATATCTGGAAGAACGAGATAAAATGCTTGATGAAAATCTTAAGATTGAGCGAACAATAAAAGAGATTAACGAAAAAATTCACAAAGCTAAAAATGAACCCGAACAAGCCATGCTTGCGAGGCTCGAGTCAGATTTAATGAGACAAAAAATAGATAAGTGGGCGGGCTTTTTTGGAAAAACAGTTAATGCATTTCCAATCGAAAAGTTTACGACATTTGAGGAATTTGCTGCGCCACGGGTTGCTGATACATTTGCGAGGTCTGCCGAACATTCTTGGAAGCTGGCAAAGGAGAGGGCAGCAGAGCTGAAGAAGCAGGGCATAATCGTTGACCCAATGAAAATTGCGCCCGCGATTAATCTTGAGAATCCGCCGGCCAATCAGTTTGCGTTCGGCCGCGGCGAAAAAATTGCTGAGCTTGCACAAATGACACGCGATAAAACGGCTGAGCGTCTGCAAAAAGAACAGCATCTTAGTGCCGAAGAAGCAAAGAAGG
>JAHFKX010000007.1 GCA_023245115.1 Candidatus Woesearchaeota archaeon | reverse complement strand
ATTGGTGGGAGTTGCATCGGGCCAGCTTCTGTTTTTGATTTGTCCGCAAGCCAGTTATTCTTGGGTGGCCAGTGTTGTGGCGCGATGATGAACACGATGGGATACCACAAACAACTTGAAGCCCTTAAAAAATATTCTAGCATCAGCGATATTCCGCCCAACCCGTACAAAACGCCAATTGAGCTGGCAAAAAAACTAATCGAATATGATAAAAAAACTATTTTGACAACTGCGCAGCAAAAGATTTATGACAATGCGCTTAGTATATCTAAAGAAGGCCCATGCTGCTGCAAATGCTGGCACTGGTATGTGAACGAAGGCTTGGCAAAAAAACTAATAATCGAACATGGATTTACTGCGGAGCAAGTTGCAGATGTCTGGGATAGTTCTGACATATGCGGCTAGAGGTTTTATGGGGCGGCGAGAGAGAATAACAGAAACACTGGTGCAACCAAAGTACCTTGCACTAGGGCTTGCAGGAATAATAATTTATTCTTTGATTTATATTTATACGATTAAATTAACAACGGGCTCCTTTGAACAATTTTTGTATGTCATGTCAAACTATAAGATGACATATGTTTTAACGGCAATACCGCTTACTGTTATAACTGCTGTTTTATTTGGCATCACGACGGCTCTTACTGCAAAGAAGGTCGCAGATTTGCGCGAGATGAAGAAGTCTGGCTTTGCCGGCGCAGGATTGTTTCTTAGTTTGCTGGCCTCTGGCTGCCCAAGCTGCGCACTTGGTGTTTTCCCTGCGGTTGCCAGCCTGTTCGGAATTTCCGCGACGCTGGCGAGCCTGCCATTCGGCGGCCGCGAGTTGCAGGTTCTCAGCATTTTATTATTTCTGGCCAGCATTTACTTTTTATCAGCGGACAGCACATGCGAAATCAAGAAGTAGATTCATGCGCCTTTTTATGCCACGGGTCGTTCAACAGCTCCAAAAGCGTTCCTTTATCAGAATTTAAATTTTCCAGTTCCCTTTGCGACAGGTGATGCATTAGCTCGGGAAAAATATCCTGCAGCGCAACTGTAGTTACGAGCTTTTTTAGCTCGCTCATTTTCCAGCTATTTCTATAAACTGTTTCATATTTATCTGAAAAGGGCCAGCCGAGCTTTTTTCGGATTTCAACGTCAGTCGTTTCAAACTTACCATCCCCATCTGGGTAGAGAGTAATTTCCAACTTTCCAAAATGATAATACGGCAGTATGCTGCACTCGATTGGCATAGATTTATATAACAACAGAACTTTAAATAGTTATGGTTAAAATTTCGATTGCGTTGTTCATCATAGCAATTATTGCTCTCAGTGGTTGCACGGGCAGCACGGCTGGCAAGAACACTGCTGACGGCACAGTGAAAATTATACCAATAATGATTGCACACACCGGATATTCGCCGAGCACAATTACAGTGAATAAGGGTGACTTTGTAAAAATCCAAGCGACGACTGCGGTGGGCACGAGCACGCACGCCCATGGCATCACAATAGATGAATATGAAATTAACAAAAGAGTTACCACGGAAGATCCGTCATCGCCGGAACTAATTGAATTTCTGGCTGACAAGGCAGGCACGTTCCGTATTTACTGCGGCACATGCAAAGACGGAATCTTCAGCACGGATCATCCCAAGATAGAAGCAAAGTTGATTGTTAAATAAAATGGCAGCTTCTAAAAATTTAGAAACAAGAGTTAAGGCGATAGAAGAACGAAACGCAAGAGTGGAATCCGACAAGGCGTGGGAGACAAGCTATACGCGGCGAATTTTACTTGTGATTTTTACATATCTGGCAATTGGTTTTTATCTGTCAGCCATTGGAATCAAAAGCCCATGGCTGAACGCTATCGTGCCTGCTGTTGCGTTTATGCTGTCCACGCTCACATTGCCTGTGCTAAAAAAAATCTGGCTAAAATTCTATGACACAAAGTAATCATAAATAAATAATAATTTATTTTAATAACATAGTACAGGTATATTCTATTACGCCGCGCATGACGCCATCTTCTGTCATTGGCACGCTACGAATATCTGCGAGACCCTGCATGAGGCCATTACTTCCATCGCCTAAATTTAACACTCCGAGTGCATTGCCTTTTGAAACCATCCGTTTTAACACAGGTACTACGTTTGAATAATTTACTATTGCCTCATCTGTAACCATAAGCATCGCAAACGGTTTTCTCGCTCTGGCAAGCTTGTTTAAAACCCCTGCGTCAAAACTACTGCCAAAACCCCGATATATAAGTACATCAGGAGAAACGTCAAAAGGAGACGCCATCCATCCAGATGAGCGTGTCTCGTCAGAAAAATTTATAACTGCGACTTGGCCTCGTTTTGCTTCAGCAATATAATAAATTATTGGAATTGCCCTTATTGCTCCACGAAATGCTTCAAGCGGTATGCTGCCGCTGCTATCAATTATTAGGCATAAATCTTTGTACGCTCTTTTCGGTGCCTGCCACATTTGGTTTGTCATATATTTTAGCTATATGAGATATTTATAAGCTTTTCGACGCTATGTGAACCGATTTATGGCCGAAACAAATAAATCTGCAACCACGAGACTTAAAACAAAATTGTACTGCGGCAGCGCAAAACTCAACGCGAAGGCCGTAACTGCCGCGATAATTCCAAAGGCGACTCGGCCTCGCTGCGTGTCCGGCGAAGTCTTTGGTTCGGTCAGCATGAAAAATCCGAAGAAGTAGGCGGCGGACTGGCTGGCCAGGCTTGCTATTATTCCAACTTGTGAAGCACTATGATAAAATATAAATGGACTAAGCGTAGTAAGCCCCAAATAAACCAAAAGGAATGTTGCTGGCAGCTCAAGCCGCTTGAGCCTGTAAATCACAGCCAAGCCCAATAGAATTGGGAGCCACCAGATAACTGAACCAGCCCATCCCTGCGAGGCCGGCAGAATGAGTGGAACAATTGCCAGCGCTAAATTTGCCGGGTTGAATATATGTTTTCCTTCAAAGCGAATAATATGTTTTAGCACGATTGCCAGCGCTGCTGCAACTGCAATTACATAAACTTTATTTGTTGACAAAACCAAAGCTATGATAAACCCGGAAACAATTGGTGACTTCCAGCTAAAATCAAACTTTTTTGTCTTTGCATAATTGATTACTGCGTCAACAGCAAGCGCCGTTGCTATTGCAATCGCAGCAGCGATGATAAGCTGCTGGGATTTTGAAACATAGGCAGAAACTGCCGTAATTATAGTCATAGCAAGTATCATTACGTTGTAAACGTCCTGCCAGATTATGTTAAACAGTTTCATGAACAACAATTATTCTTGGCAATTAAAAAGCTTTTTATAGGTACAAACATTTACGAAAGAATGGCCAAATTGACACCACAACAAAAAAATCTCCGCAGCAGGTTGGCCTGGCTTGCTAGGCTAGTACACAGCAAAGAAACTGCAAAAATGATGGTTATTAATCATTTTAGAAAGACATTTTTTGAGATGGCACGCATGCTGCCGCCGAAAGTCCAGCATGATTATTTTTTATATCAACTGCCGGATGAGTTTCACGACGCATACTTGAGTGAGATAAATCTGTCTTATTATGCTGAACTATTACTTCGCTGGGGAGCAAATGGCCATGTCCTCGATAAATCAAATATCGCCCACATACTTAAAACACTGCGTGATCAGATAAATTATTTAGAACTTACTAATAGCAAGATAAGTAACTTACGACAACTTATTATGTATATCGAACCAACTGAAAAAATGCCATACGGAAAATTCGTGGAGCTAGTAGCAGACCTTAATTCGTCATTGAAAAAAATCAAAAGCATAATAAACGCAGAGATTCGCATTTGGGAATCACCAATAACTAAAGTGGAACCAAAGCGCGGATGGCTTAGCAGACTTCTTTCAAAATGGCCAGCACCTGCTTAAAGCAGTTTTTTAATTTGTATTATTATGTTCACCAGTAGAACTGCAATCAGTACGCAGATTAATAGAATGCCAAGCCCTGCCGCAAAAAATTTAAGAGCAGGATTATTTTTAAACATCGAAAATTTATTTGCCATTAGTTTTTGCCATCCCGTTCGGCTGGATTTTTATATCCTTAGCTAAATCTTTTACCGCAGTATTATCGCCAGCTATTACCGCAGAAAATAATTTTTTCATCGTATCATTCTTCGCCCTGAGCTGCTGCTCGGCCAGCTCTTCTTCTGAAATTTCCTGCTGGCAATGCGGGCATTTAATTGCGGCCATTATTTTGCTAAAATTAGCGAATTTAAATAACTTTCTGCGCCACATGTTGATTGGCGCGAGTAATATTGACTTTAGCTATATCATCTGCGGCCTGCCGATTCCATATCTGACGTACATAACGTAAAGATGTGTATATATTATAGCCTGCTATAATAAAAATCGCGCCGCCTACCAAAGCTTGCATATCTTGATTATTAGTGTTAGCCAAGCGCATCGCCTCCCCAACTGTCCAAACCGTTCCAGCCAATATGCTGCCCAAGAGCATTCTTAATGGCGGATTTCCCATATTTTTATAATCTATCCATCTGGTTTGCTCACCGTTAGCTAAAGTCACTTGCTGATCGGCTTGCCTTCGGTAAAAGACTCTTCCAAAAAAACTGTTGCCGATAACTACCCAAGACTTGCCTTCAGAAAATGCTTGCCGCATCTCTTTTGTGAGGTGCTTGCCAACTAACACAGTACTGCCTGTTCTTTCTTTGCTCTCTTGCAGAGTAATTATTGCGTCCAATCCATGTTGCTGCGTTGTGTCGGATAACATAATAAATATGTAAATATGGCTATTTTTAAGTGTTTCTGTTGGGGCGAATAGTTTATAAACCCTGAATTTCTGGCATTTTCAGGTACTGGCGATAGATGAGTCAAAAGGCGAGTTTATCACAGTACACAATTGAAAGGAGAGTGCAAAAATGCCATTCCAAGGAAGAGGCGGTCCAAGAAATTTTGACCGAGGTCCAAGAGAGATGCACCCAGCAAAATGCTCTACGTGCGGCGCAGACTGTGAAGTACCATTCAAGCCGTCGGGCGAAAGACCAGTATACTGCCGAGACTGTTTCCAGAAACAACGAGCTCAGCAATAAATAGTAGATAAGCTAATCTAAGTTTATCAGTTTTTGTTTTAATTAATTTTTTGCATCAAAAACCTTTAAAACCTGCCCGCTTAAGCAAATACATGAGAACCAGGGATTTAGGTGTTTTGGTGTTTGGGTTGGGTGTTTTTGTAGCAATAATAGTTACATCTTTCTTTTTCAGCACTAATGCGGCAATGGTTGACACGGGCTGCTCACTCGAAAAAGGCGGGCAACTATGTGCCGCGCATCAGGCACTACCATATCAAACTGCATTCGGGCTGGTTGCGGCTGGCCTGATAGCTGCCGTTGGCCTGCTGTTAATAATACAGGACAAACAAATCGTTCAGGAAAAAAAAGTCGAAGCACAATCATCCGCAGAACTAGCAGTTATGAGAGTTCTCACAGATGATGAGCGGAAAATCATCGAAGCTGTCCAGAAAGAGCCAGGCGTAACGCAATCCACGCTAAGGTTTAAAACAGATTTCTCAAAGGCAAAGCTGTCTGAACTGCTTACCGGCTTGGAAAGAAGAAATTTAGTTAAAAAACAGCTGGATGGAAAAACAAATAAAGTATTTTTAGCTAGCTAAAACTTTACGAGATTCTTTTTAGCCCTTGCCGGCTTCTTCGGCTCCGCGCCAACATATTCCTTTCGCAGCTTAAGAAGGCCGAAAAAATACTCCAGACTTAGTGTCTTCGAGCCGGGCGCAAGCAACACTATTATTTGCAAAACAACCATTTGCACATTCAACATCGCTGTTGAGATGCCAGTCCAGCCTGCCCCAAAGTAAAATATTATATTCATAAAAATACCTACTAACGCGGATGTATTTGTAAGCAGGCCAAACAACAAACCGAGGCCGACAAGCAGCTCACCATACGCAACCAGATACGAAAACAGCGTTGCATTCGGCGCAACAGTTCCTGTTAGAAAGTTTACAAAAAATCCGTTTGGGTTTTTTGATGCAAAGTAGCCAACCGTTTTTGCAAAATTTGTAAAATATGCTGGCGATATTATTTTTTCAATTCCCGAAAAAATCCAGACTACGCCAATGAACGCCCGCAGGCCAGACAACCAGAAGTCTGCATTGTTTTCGGAATACGTTTTTTTTATATAACTAAACACTTCTTCAAGTTTCATTTTAGTTCTCCGTAATATATGTTAGCGCAGACATGCAGGCCTTCGCGCCTTCGCCCGTCGCAACTATTACCTGTTTTTCCTGAATATCTGTGCAGTCACCCGCGGCAAATACCCCCTTTACCGAAGTTTCGTTTTCTTTGTCAATTATAATTTCGCCGCGATAGTTAAGCCTGACAAACCCTCTTAGAAAATCAGTATGCGGCACATAGCCTATCTCGACAAAAACACCGCTGAGATTTAAAACTTTGATTTTTTCACCCTGTTTATATTTTAGCCCGGTAACAAACTTGCTGCCAAGGATTGCTGTCGTATCTGCGTTTGTTATAATCTCGACTTTTTTTGATTTTTTTATCGCACTTATGATATCCGGGCTTACATGATTCTCGCCAATTTTTGAATTTTTTTCCAACAAATAAATTTTCTTTGCGATTTTTAGCAGAAACATTGTAGACAGCAGGCCAGATTTTCCGCCACCGACCACCGCAACAACCTTATCTTTGAACAGCGGGCCATCGCACGCGGCACAGTGACTCAAGCCACGGTTTTCAAATTCATTCTCGCCGTCCACGCCGAGCCGCTTAAATCCGCGCCCAGTTGCAATCAAAACTGACTTGGCATCATATTTGCCGCAGTCTGCATCAACAAAAAAGTTTTTGCCTCTTTTTTTTATTGACTTCACGCTGCCTATGCAGGCCTCGACGTCATAATCGCGCAGGTGTTCGCGGAACTTTTTCACGAGCTCATAGCCAGACATGTAATGGTACCCAAGGTATGTATCAATTTCCGGAATAAAATTCGCAAGCCCGCCGATGTCTTTGGCGATGCAGACAAACTTAAGTTTTTGTCGTGCAGCATACAAGCAAGCAGAGATGCCTGCTGGGCCAGCGCCAATGATAACTAAATCGTAGGCCATTTTATCTAAATAGTTCTTTCCAATTTTTTAAACTCTTTGGTATGCCTCTCGTGAAAAGAAGCGCGAGTGGCACGCCCCAGTTTGGCCAGCGCTCAACAAAGTCCCAGATAGGATCGCCGGCAACAGGCCTTGCGAGTGCTGTCATAAATCCCCACAGTGTTGCCCACATTAACATTAATCTGAACGGATAAACCAATGCAAGGATAGCAATTATAACATCGACCCCACCAATGAGCATCAGGAGCTTGCCTGCGGCTGGGCCGGCAATGCCAGTCATCGTGGTCAGCATTTCAACAAACCTCTGTTTTAGCTGAAGCGCAAAAATGCCATGGCCTAAAAACTCGCCGAACAACGCAACCCTTAATGTCCATTCGATTTTTTTTTCATTAGACCATGCCATGGTTTTTTAAGTTACATCAAATATATATTTCTATGTTCCTACAACACGATTAAGAAAGCAAAATAGGCATTTAAACCGTATTTGAACAATTGTGAACGATTTAATATCTTTTTTTGGCAAAAGAGACACTGCACTGCCATCGTCTTAGCCAAAGAATATAATACCTACCTTCTGGAATAGCCATACGATACCTATGACGAACTGTTGTGAATCTGAAAAAAATGGAACAATTGCGCCCCATGCGGGCGGACATGAATGCGCCCACAAGGCTGAGAAAAAACATACAAACTTTATTGCGGTTATGCTGGCAATAGCTGCGGTTATACTTGTGTTTAATCAGTACCAGCTGCACGTAATCACCGGTGGCGGGTCCGCTAGTGAAACCGCTACTTCGGCCATTACGGTTGGGGCCGGTGTTGCTCCGGTTGGAGCTCCGGCAGTTTATGGCACAGAGCTTTCGGTAAGCTATAGTGATGTCTCGGCCAGCAATCCAGCGCTTGCGGACAAAACAATTACAAAGCTTGGCAATCTTGACAGGACAATCACTTTAACGGGTGACAATTTGAAAAGATACGTTGCCATAACTTCGCAAATCTCCTGCGAATACTGTTGCGGAGCGGAATCAATAATTTTTACAAAAGATTCTGGCGAGTATAAGGCTGGTGATGCCGCCTGCGGTTGTGCGCACAGCTATGCAATGCGAGGGCTAGCAAAATATCTAGTAACAAAGCACCCAACAATGTCTAACGACCAGATTTTAGAGGAGCTCGGCAAATGGAAAACCCTGTTCTTCCCAGATATTATGGCACAAAAAGCGGCAGCCATGAAAGAGAAAGGAATTCCGTTCAACTATGTTAATCTTGCTTCCAATAAATACCGCGGACTCGAAAAGGGCGCGGCAGGCGGAAGTATGGTGGGAGGATGCTAAAATGGATAAAATAACTTTGGTACTGATGGTAATTACAGTCGCGCTGGTTTTGATGGCTGGCACGCAGGCAGTCCAACTGGCCGGGCTTAAAGAAAAAATTACGCTCGGTGGCACGACAAGCACAGGAACAATTGATACAACCGGATGGACTGAAAACGAAAAAATGAATTATGAGATGCACGGCGTAATACCTGCAAGAGCAGGAGGCGGCACAGGCAGTTCGTCGAGTGGAATGGTTGGTGGGTGCTAAGTAAAGCATGAACTCAAAAAAACTCTTGCTGGCTCCGTTAGCACTGCTTGGAATTCAGGCAGTCCACGCGCACTGCCCATTATGTACTGGCGCTGCGATAGGCGGCATTGCACTTGCACGCATATTTGGCGTTGATGACAGCATTGTTGGAATATTCATCGGTGCATTTATAGTTTCAACCGCACTGTGGTTTAGCAAAATACTACAGAAACGCAAGCTTAAATTCCCGCTACAAGACGAACTTTTTGTAGCTGCGTCATTCCTGATGATGGTAGTTCCGCTTTATGCTGCTAACGTAATAACTAGCTTTGACATGGTTAGGAGCATGCCCGCACATCACGCGATATTTGGCCTTGGTGTGTTTGGCATAGACAAATTACTGTTTGGCATAATTATCGGAACAATTGGCGTCTGGCTTGCACTATTGCTGAGCGACGGAATAAAAGAAGCCCGCGGAAAATCATTATGGCCATTTCAGGGCATATCTTTCGTACTGATTGCCAGCATAGTTATGTCTATAATTGTGTGGGGCCTGACAAAATGGATATAGTTTGGTATGTATTGGCCGGCATTTTAGCATTGTTTTTTGCCTGGCTTGCCATAAAACCCATCATAGATAAAAAATTCAATACAAAGTTTTGCGCGGTCTGCGCATCTGTTGTAAGCACGTGGGTAATTTTATTACTGCTGAATATTTTTACATCTGTTAAAACACAGCTACTGCTTGCGATTTTTATGGGGCAGAGCATTGCCGGCGCGACTTACCTGATGGACAAGCACGAAAGGTTAAAGGGATTTAAAATTGCGGCAATAATAATTGGAACAGCGATAGTTTATTATTTGATAAAATGGATTGGTTAAGAAGTTTATGGCAATGGCTGAAGAAGTTGTGGGAAGCAATAAAAAAATGCTGCGAATAGATAACAAAAACACAAAAGGCATTGCTGCTGCAAATGCGGCAGTTAGCAGTATGAGCATAATCAGCTCGTACAATATATGCCACTCACTTTGTATGTCTGTTATTGCGCTGCTCTCAGTATTTGGAATTATTGTGGCCGGCATGCCACTTGCGTTCTTAACACAGTATCAGATTTATTTTTGGTTAATCGGCAGTGTTATTCTTGCAGTTGCAGTTGGTTTATATATTTGGAAAGGCCCATGCATGTCGCCAAAATTGCTGGCCGCGAATGCAGGCCTGCTGCTAGCTGGCTTTCCATTTGCCGGCAGATTTTACGCGGTGTTTATGTTAACTGGGTTTGCAATTGTGATAACAACGATAATAATTTATCTGAAAGAAAGGGCAGAACATGGAAAAAGATGACTTTTTTGTTTACGTGTTAGTGTTTATTTTTGTTTTAATAGTGTTTGCGTTTGCTTATTTTACTTTTGCAGGCAACGGGCATACAGAAGCTAAGTATCAGACAGCGGTTGCCGCCGAGAATCCTATGGACATTTGCAAAACACCAAATGGATATTCAGATGCGGACTGGAAACAACATATGAGTCATCACCCGGACAGATACAGGCAATGCTTAAAAATAAGCAACTATTAGTATGGGCGAGGAGGCATGGCAAAACTTAAACGAACTCTTGGTTTGTTAGAAACAACTTTTTACGGAGTTGGCGTTATACTTGGAGCAGGCATATATGCACTCATTGGTGAAGCTGCTGGGCTTGCCGGCAATGCGGTATGGCTGGCCTTCGCAATCGGCGCATTAATTTCTGCGTTTACCGGCTTAAGTTATGCTGAGCTGGCATCGCTCTTTCCAAAGGCTGGCGGCGAGTATGTTTATACGGAGCACGCTATCAACAAACGGCTAGCGTTCCTGGTTGGCTGGATGATTATCGCATCTGGCGTAATTGCTGCAGCAACAATTTCCCTTGGGTTTGCGGGCTACTTTAACGCAATCTCAAAAATGCCAGTAATACCAATCGCAATTTTACTTATTGCGCTTTTATCTGTGATTAATTATTGGGGCATAAACGAATCTGCTTTTTTTAACACGATCTCAACGCTAATTGAAATTGGTGGTTTAATTCTGATAATTGCATTTGGTCTAAAATATGTTGGAAACGTAAACTATTTTACACTTCCGCCCGCAGGCATTTCCGGCATTCTTGGCGCGACAGCATTAATATTTTTTGCGTTCCTTGGCTTTGAGGACCTGCCGCGGCTTTCCGAAGAAACTAAAAACCCGGCCAAAACAATCCCGCAGGCATTGATGCTCTCAATTCTGATATCTTCAATACTTTACATCGCCGTTGCAGTAATAACAGTCAGCGTGCTTGGCTGGCAAAACCTTGCATCGTCAAGCGCGCCACTGGCTCAAGTCGCAGCGATTGCAATAAACCCAAAGATGTTTTTTATTGTTTCGGTCATTGCGCTTTTCGCAACATTTAACACGGTGTTAGTCACTCTTATCGCAGCATCACGAATGGTTTACGGCATGGCCGAAGAGCATGCACTTCCACTTGCGTTTTCAAAAGTCAGCAAAAAAACTCAAACGCCTTGGGAGGCGATTATAGTTGTTGGAATTTTATCTGCGTTGTTTGTTTTAATTGGGAAAATAGGTATTGTCGCTTCGCTAACTGATTTTGGAATATTTTTGACGTTTGCCTTAGTTAATATTTCACTCATAATTTTGCGCTACAAAATGCCAAACGCACACCGAACATTTAAGGTGCCAATAAACATTGGCAAACTTCCTGTTCTTGCGGTGTTGGGTGCGGCCACAAGCGTATTCATGCTTTTCCAGTTCGAGTGGAAAATTGTTCTGGCTGGCTTTTCTACTGCTATAACTGGCCTATTAGCATATGAACTCGTCAAAAGAAAAAACAAGAATAAATAAGCTCGTATGACTCTATTAATGTACTTCACAATACAACAAATTTAATAAGCACTGCTTTGCATAATTTTCTGATGGCAGTCGATCCAATTTGTGGCATGAATGTAGATGAAAAAAGCGCTGCCATTAAAAAAGATCTGGCCGGCATCACGTATTATTTCTGCTCAAGCAACTGCCTGTCTGCGTTTGAAGCACCGAAAAAGGAATCAGAAAATCTAAAACTATCACTAGAAGTGTCTGGAATTTTAACCGCCATAATATTGCTACTGAGCTTTTTCCCGGGACTAGAAATTATTTATAAAAATTATATTCTGTTTGTGCTGGCTACGGTTGTACAGTTTTATGGCGGCATGCGCTACTACAGCGGAGCCTGGGAGGCTGCAAAAGCGAGGACTGCAAGCATGGATACTCTTGTCGCAGTCGGAACAACCGCCGCGTGGGGCTACAGCGTTGCCGCCGTTTTCCTGCCACAAATAATAACGGGCGGATTGTATTTTGACACATCGTCGGCAATTATAACATTAATTCTCCTTGGGAAATTTTTTGAGGAGCTTGCAAAGGGCCGCGCCTCTCTGGCTTTAAAAAAATTGCTCGACCTAAAACCAAAAACTGCAATAGTAGTTCGGGGCGATAGCGAAGTTGAGATCCCTCTATCAGAAATTAAACTTAACGATGTTTGCATTGTAAAACCGGGCGAAAAAATTCCAACTGACGGAATGGTCATACAAGGCCACAGTTCAGTTGACGAATCTCTTGTAACTGGAGAATCGCTGCCCGTCTCTAAATCTATCGGCGACCATGTAATCGGAAGCACGATAAACGAATCCGGTCTGCTGAAAATAAAAACAACAAAAATCGGCGAGGACACAGTCATTTCACAAATTATTCAGTTAGTCAGCAAGGCACAAATTTCAAAAGTACCGATACAAAAACTTGCAGATACAGTTTCGGGCTATTTTGTTCCGATTGTAATAATAATTGCAATTACTTCCGGTGTACTGTGGGTTTGGTCCGGCCAGACATTTATTTTTGCTCTTACGACTGCAATTGCGGTTTTGATAATTGCATGCCCGTGCGCTCTCGGGCTGGCAACACCAACTGCGTTGTTACTTGGAACAAGCAAGGGTGCAGAAAACGGCATATTAATACGGACTGGCGAGGCGCTCGAACGCGCGTCAAAGGCAGATACCATTGTTTTTGACAAGACTGGCACACTGACCGAGGGAAAACCGCGAGTTACTGGCCTGCATTTCTTGCAAATTGAGAAACCACTCTTCCTAAAATATGCAGCTATTGCTGAAAAAGGCTCCGAACACCCGCTGGCAAAGGCGATTATAGAATATGCCGGCATTAGAATAGAAAGTCACAAGGATGCTACAAACTACGAAACCATTCCCGGAAAAGGCATAAAAGCAAAATATCTGAACGGTACAATACTCGTCGGAAACCATGCCTTGATGAATGATGAAAGCGTGCTGCTCGGCGATTATGGCATAGGCATACATAACCTTGAGCTGAAAGGCCAGACCGCTGTACTCGTAGCATACAATAAAAAATTTATTGGCGCAATTTCTATTGCGGACACATTAAAGCCGAATGCAAAAAAAGCTGTTGAGACTTTGAAGAAAAACGGATTTGGCGTTTACATGATAACGGGCGATAATGAAATGGCTGCAAAACACATTGCCAGCATGGCCAGCATTCCGGAGCAAAATGTTTTTTATCAAGTCCTTCCACGAGACAAGGAAAAAAAAGTGACTGATTTGCAAAAACGTGGCAATGTCATAGTTGCAGTTGGAGACGGTATTAATGATGCACCAATGCTTGCAAAGGCGGATGTTGGCATCGCCTTGGGTTCAGGTACGGACGTTGCTAAAGAAACCGGCGGTATTGTTTTAATTAAAAATGACCCAATTGATGTTGTTAAAGCGCTCATGCTTGGCAGATACGCCATGCGTAAAATAAAACAAAATTTATTTTGGGCATTTGCATACAACATAGCCGCGATTCCCATTGCCGCGGGTGTTTTGTATCCGTTCTTCGGATTTTTATTATCACCAACTATTGCGGCATTTGCAATGGCTTTTTCGTCCGTTACAGTTGTTAGCAACTCGTTGCTGATGAAGAAGTTTAGGCTTTAGATTTGTCTTAGTCAAACACATATCGTTGGGCTGGTTTTAACAATAAATTCTACGGAATCACCATTAATTCTAACCAGTGTCGCTGAAACCCCATCTTCTATCGGAATTGTATCACCAAATCCAACAGTGTAATTGCTAGGAGATAGGGCTGGGCAAGGCGGACCGGGCTCATAAGCTACCTCAACAACAACAAAATTTTTGTTGATTGATTTTATTGAAGCTCCATAAAATTTTTCGCCATTTTTTATCCATATATTTTGTTCCTGTCCTTCCACACTTTTTGTGGAATGCGATAAAATAAAATATAGTCCGATAAAAATTAATATTAGTACAACTAATACTATTAAAATTTTATTGTTTAAAGCCCTTGCTTTGCGCTCTACCATGTGACTGAATTGAGCAGTGGGGCGCAAATATAAAAGCCTTGCGTGCCGTTCCGGCAGTAGCTGCGCTTGCAATGGTTTTTAGTGCTATGATTAGTTTAGAATCAGTTCTAATAAAAATTTGGACTTCAATCAGTCAATTATGTAATTTTCAGTGCTTGGCCCTTCTGAAAAACTTACCCTGCTGCTAAGCTCCAATATTAAATTGTTTTTAACAACTAACTCTATATCTGGTCGGATTTTTTGGCAATTTACTAAGGCGATTTGCCAGCTGTCAACCCTTACTATGCAAGGCTTGCTATCGGGCGGAAAATAATTTTTCTGCAGCCTACCATTTTTTCTTATTTCTTTTTCTACGAACCCAAGTTCAAGCAGTTTTTGTAATTTATTATCTTGAATTTTCCGCAGGTCTATCTCGCGGCATTGTCTTGGCCTGAAAAAATACAAATATGCCTCGTCTACGAAAAGCCCTTCCCTGCCTTCCGCAAAGACCGCAATCCTGCCAATTGAATCTGACCTTGGCCGCACATATGTTATATCGCGTTTTTTGATTTTAATTCTATCTGTTACGGCCATCCACAGCGCCATCCATGCATGACTAGCATCTGTCAGATAAATCCCCCAAATATTTTCGTATAGCCAGCGCGAGTTTGCTCCCGTGGAATGCAAGTCGTCAATCTTATAATTTTTGCCATTTGCCCAACAGGTATTATTTCTGAGGATGCCGTCTAAATCATCAATCGTGTTTACTGCTATTTTTTCCATAGATTATCTCAATGGGAAAATCTTTTATGCTTTTTCCATCTAAAAATACGGCATAAGAAAGCCTTTTATACTCGTAAAACCAATGATTAGTATAAAATTAAAGGAGGTAGGCTATGGCAAGAAAACCATTTGGAGGAATGACAGTTTCCTTCGCAAAGTGTGATTGCACAGGTGCAGATATTTTTGGAAGTGGAGCAATTGCGCCAAGTGAAATGACAAAGAAGTTATGGAAACACGTCAAAGGCTCGCACGGCGGATTAATGAAAAAGTAAATTTTTCAGAGCTCATTTCTTAATTTTTGAATTTTTATATTTTTGTTCGATTCAGGTTATTTATTCTGCTGGCATCTTGCGCCGCAGGAGCCATCACAGGCACAGCCAAACCGCCACTGGCACTTGCGCTGGCTTGCCTGCTGCTTATAATCCGACTGGCCTGCGCCTTGGCTATAATCCATGGAATCGCTATGCTGCGCGCATATTTAAGACTTTCGTTGGCATCAAATTTATTGCCTAATCATAACAAAAACTCGCCTTAAAGGCGAGTGCCCGCAAAAACCACGGACTAAAGTCCGTGGATAGGGCACGAGCGGCGAGTTTTTGGAATGGAAAACTGCGCTCAACGCCAAAACAAAGTTTTGGCGAGGTGGCAAAATGCAGACATTTTGTCACATCTCACGCACTAAGGTGCGGAGTTTTCGCGCTGTTTTTCATAAATAAGCCTATACTTTCTGCGCAGGATCGGCGCGAGAAACGCACGGGCATCAACCGTGCCTATTGGTGATTTTACATTCTGAAAACCGGCCAGTTTGCTTTCCAAGCCCTGCAAGCGCATATAAACGTCCTCTTTTAGCGCATAAAATTTCAGCTTGTTGACATCTGGTGCTGCGTAAAAAAGCCGACTTTGCGACAAAACGCGGCTCACTATCATGCTATCTATTATTCTTGGCATAAGCCTGCGGTCTGAAATTTCAGCTACGTATGTTGTCGCGGGCATTGCCCTATTGTGCTGTTGGAGCGCGATGGCTATGCAAACAACCTCCACTGCGCTATTCCGCGTTATCCTTTGGATATTGCTGCGTCCCATTACCAAAATACAAAACAGCAAAACTTTTAACCTTAATTGCTGCTCAATTGCATGCCTCTATTTACTGTCTGGGAAATCGTGCAAATTATTATTACTGTTATCGCAGTTGGTTTTATTTTTTCTGGTTATGTGAAAAGGCCAAGAACAGAGTTTGAAAGTATCGAACCGGACCTTTTGGAAGATTTTAAAAACGGCGTAATTGTGGCTGCGCCAGCAGTTATTTTGCACGAATTAATGCATAAGTTCACCGCATTATTTTATGGATTTTCCGCGCATTACGTTGCCTCGTGGTGGGGGCTGGCAATCGGCGCTGTTTTGAAACTCGTCGGCTCGGGATTTATTTTCTTTTTACCCGGCTATGTTTCTATTAGTGGCACGGGGTCCAGTTTGCAGTTCGGGCTTGTCGCGCTGGCTGGCCCGCTAACTAATCTTGTTTTGTTTTTGCTCTCGTGGCTTTTCATGGAAAAAAATATCCTCACTAAGTACTGGCACATCTGGGCGCTGAGCAAGCAGATAAACCTCTGGCTGTTCGCATTCAACATGCTGCCAATCCCCGGACTGGATGGATTTAAGTTTTATGCAAGTTTTTTCTAAGAATAACTAATCAAAATTTTCTGGCCGTCCTGCAGTACTAAATTTGCTGGATCGACGACCGATTTACCATCCGCAGTAACTTTCATCGAGTTTGTTTGATTGTTGTTGCAACCATTTGTGCCCGCATAAGTTAGTATTCCGCTGTTGCTGAATTTTACATTAATGTTTTTGAAAAACTGCCCGAGCGTTATTGCTGCCCTGTTTGGCGGCGGGCTTTCGATGTGAATCCACGGCTCACCGAGATGTGTATGCAGGCCTTCCGGACCAACCATGGACTCTGAATCGAGCGATGGGAACTTCACGCCGGCCGTGCGCATAATATCGAGCAACGTTTCTTCCTGACCGCATAAATTAAACTTCGGGTAGGCATGCCAGTGCAGTGTGGGATCGCGGCCGAATGGGAAAGGCTCTGTCCAATACGTTGAATTACCGTTTACGGGCCCTTCCATCGCTGGGCTTGCTGGCCAGAAATGCCAAGCTGCGAGAGCCACAACTAAAATAATTATTAGCACTGGAACATACCACTGAATTTTTATTACCTTTCGGTCGGCTGGCTGTGCGACCGGCTGCGAGTGCGAAGCGTCCTTGTGTTGCTTTAACGAATTATAGGAATCAAACTCTTTACTGCAATGTTCGCATGAATGTGACATAAAAATTGCCTAAGAGCAAGGTTATTAAGTTTTTCTATCTACGAAACTGCATGAAGAGAGCAATAAGATTTGCCAGCTACGTAATAATGTTTCTGTTTGGCCTCAGCCTGGGCTACTTTTTCATTGGCGCGCAGGCCAGCAAGCAGCAATCCCAAACGATAGAAAATCTGACAGCAGACATTGCGAAGCTGAAAGTGTTGCCTGCCAGTGCATCTGCCAGCTCCAATATTGTTGCAGTCAACCAAGCCACCAATCGCGGTGTCCTAAACAAAATGACCGTAGAAATTGTGTCTGGTAAAGGCCGGGTGCTGGTTGATAC
>JAHFKX010000006.1 GCA_023245115.1 Candidatus Woesearchaeota archaeon | reverse complement strand
TTTGTAAGAGTATCGTATATGCCAAGGGCAGTTATAATCAATTTTGGCAAGGGCGAACGATAAGCTTAAAAACCAACCATACTGCAAATATATATGGATACCAGCAATATACTCAGTGCGTTCGAGGTCGAGATTGAAATAGAAGGCACCCGCTTTGACAAAACAGAATCTACGCATAACTTGAGTAATATTTTGCGCGATAAGGTTCGCAGAGTTAATCAAAATGCTAAAGTTGTGATGGACGGCGATACGTTTATTGTTTATGGCCTGCCACAAAAAGATTTGGAAAACGTGCTTGCCAAGATATCCAATGTGTCCGACACAGTTCATTCACAGCCATTTAGTTATCAAGTAACGCCAAGACAGCTTTCTGCTGGCGAGGTAATAAATTTATTATATCCTTATCTTACTGGCTTAGAAGCTCGTGTTACGGCCCAGAGCGACAAGCTCAAAGGACTGGAACATGTTGCAGCCAGTATGGACGAGGCGCGCAAACAAGCTGAAATGTCCGCAAAGCAAGCTGAGAAATCTCTAAGGTCAGCGGTTGATGAGCTCAAAAGACAAGAAGCTGAGGTAAGCAGGCTTAAAGCTGCGCGACAATCGCCTGCCGTTGTTGCACAACCACAGACAAGGCATGTACAAAGTATGAGCCACATGCATTTAATAGATGCGTTAAAATCACCCGCTAATTTTATCAGGGCAATAGATATACAATTGCGCCAGTATGAGTCGAGCGGCAGGGATTTTACAGCAAAGCCGAACGCATTCCCATCACTTGAAAATTATCTTGGCAAAGAATTTGACTTAACTGTCGACACAGTTAATGATGCTTTAATAAAATTGGCACGAAGATACTCGACAGGCTGGCTCCAGTCCGCTACGGCAGGCAAGCGGGCAATGCGTGAAGTAATTAACACCACGAAGAAATATGAAAAACTGGCCGCACAGCATGCACAGCTTTTAAATTATAAGGAAGTCGGCGTTATAATTCCAGTTGCCGTAGTTCGCGATGGGGATGCAGTTCACTACTATGTGCCGCGGGGCTCAAGCACTGGCCTTTCGCAATCTCTAAGGGATAGCTTTGTAGCAATAGTAGAAAAGTGCGGCTTTCAGGCCAGCACAGAACAAAAAGAATATACTAATAATATAACTGTTCGCGGCACTGATGTTGCGGAGCAAATTAAATCTAATTTTGATCACCTCAGCGTTCCACTGTGGCAAAATCTTGGCGTTAAAATACAGTTCATAGTTGATTAGGCAACAGCAGCTAAAACGGTCTTAGTTCTCTTCTTAGCTCAAAAAGAGCTGGGTTCCTTCCCAGTTTTTCCGAGATTGCTGCCTTGAAATATTCAATTTCTTCTTCCGAAAGTTTGGCGCGGGCATCTGCCTCTATCAGCACAGAAGGATAAGAATAAAGGCGGTTTTGGTTTGACAACGCAAAAATAATTGAAACGATTTTTTCGGTTGTCTCTTGCAGATTTTCTGGCTCGGCAAAAAAGTCCAGCCGCAGTGGCCTGTCGAACTCTGCAGCTTTGATGTAAGATACGTAAATATTTTTCCGAAATTCTGCTAAGTCTTCGATAATTGGCAGGTCCGAAGTAGTTGAGTAGTCCAGCGCCGCAGTTCTCTCACCGAAATTTAGCAGGTAATAAAGGAAAAGCGTGTCAGTGGTAATGTCCAGCACATCTTTATTCACTTCTACTTTGTTTTTTATTTCCTTCGAAACGTTTTCGAGCGCATACAGTGTTGGCAGTATTTCATTTTTCAAAATTCCGCAATATCTTTTTCCGCGCGAGTCCTCAACTGCACCAACTAATAAAATATTTTTCTCTTTACATTTTTTGTAGAGCTCACGAAAAAGTTTTATCACTTTCAAATATTCGCCATGAACTTTTGAACCACGCTCAACTACGCTTCCAGGGTATAAAATAATGGAGCCATCGCGAACTAATACGTCGGGAGAAAATTTCTCAATCGCTGCAAGTGCGGTCTGCAGTTCGCACTCCTCGCGTTTTAATCCGGCCAGCAGGTTAAATTCCTGCTCAGAAAGTTCTGGTCCAGTCACGACAGGCTCAGGGAATGGCCGCCTGTTTGGAAAATAATTTGTATTTTTTAGTTTGAAGTCTTTGTCGAATACAAAACAAACTGCAACCGCGCGGCGCAGAATCAGGCCGGCGCCGTGGTATTCTTTCTTCAAAAATCCGCCGTCAACCCCAACAACAACTAACTCTTTTTCTAATTTAATTGGTTTGATATTTTCTTTCAGGCTGACAATGCCAGAGGAATTGCAGGCATTTAGCGTTGATGCTAGCAAGAGCCGCTTGTTGTTTATCGCGTTCAGCTTGCCAGCAATCTCGCGGATTATTTGGTCCATGCGATTACCTAGGCTAGTTAGTTAAAAACATTTATTAACCCAAAGCATATGATTTATTCATGGCCACACTGACACATGAAATTAGAGACATAGCTAGATTTAATCATATTATGGCTGTCCTTGCTGAGGCTGGCATGCATAATTTTCTTACGCGAATTAAACTAAAGGGCAAGAAATTGTTTAACTGGCAATTCAAGCCACAGCCTGAAATGTCATCAGCCGCGAAGCTGAGGCATGCGTTTGAAAATCTTGGGCCGACTTTTATCAAATTTGGCCAGCTGCTTTCGGTCAGACCGGATTTGGTGCCAAAGGAATACGTTGCGGAATTTTCAAAGCTGCAGGATAGCGTAAAAGAATTTGATTTTGAAGACGCTAAAATAATAATAGAAACCGAGCTCGGCGGGCCGATCAGCAAATTTTTTAGAAGTTTTAGCAAGACGCCTCTTTCGGCAGCATCGATAGCCCAAGTCTATGAGGCACAACTGAAAAATGGCCAGCTGGTTGTTGTGAAAGTTCAGAGGCCGCGGATAAGAGAAATAATCGAGCATGATTTGCATATACTCTCATTCTTTGCGAAAATGGTCGAGAAACACATTGAAGATGCAAAAAAATATAATCCTGCTGAAGTTGTTGAAGAATTTTCAAAGTGGATACATCAGGAGCTGGACTTTCAGATTGAAGCGAGGAACACTGAAAGATTTTACAATACATTCAAAGATTCACACACAATAAAAGTGCCAAAGGTTTACATGAAATATACTGCAAAGCGTGTTTTGACATTGGAAAAAATTGAGGGCGTCCCGCTGCGCAAGTTCCATGGCGATCCAAAACGCAATAAAATTATTATGCAGGCTCTGGCCGATACTTTCCTCAAACAAGTAATGGAAGATGGCTACTTTCATGCCGACCCGCATCCCGGCAATATTCTTATTACTGATCACAAAGTAGCATTGATTGACTTTGGAATCGTTGGCAGCCTTGATGATGATTTGAAAGAACAGATTGCCGCGCTTCTTGTTTCGTTGGTTGAACACGATTTGGATGGAGTCATAAATGCTATTTTGGATATGAACATTTCTGAAGACGATGTTAATATTAAAAAACTGCGTCAGGAAATCCGGCAGCAGTTAAATTTATTCTATGTTAAAAGCGCTAACGAGTATGCCGCGCAGGACCTTGCTGACTTAACAAAGATTGCGCACGATAATGGCATGCATTTGCCACTAGATTTTATTTTGCTCACTAAGCAAATTTTGACTTTAGACGGCGTCAGTAAGCTCCTCGTAAGCAATTATAGTTATGTTGAAACCATAACGCCATACGTTAAGCAGTTTGCGGAATCTCATCGTTCCTTGGAATATATAAAACAGCGGCTTGAACGCCGGTTGAAAGAATCTCTGCGGGCCGTTGATAAGGCGCCAATGCAGATTGCCAGATTTTTGCACAAGCTGGAGAAGGGCAAAATAACGCTGGCCATAGAAACAAAGGAACTCAAGGAGATTGAACACCTCGCTTTGGGGCTTGAATCATCATCTGAAAAAATTGCATTGGCATTTCTAATCGGAACAATGTCTGTAGGCATTGCACTTTTTGCGCGGGTTGAAACACTGCCGATGTTGTTTGGCTGGCCAATTTCGCGTATTCTGTTTTTGGTTGCGACCTTTTTCGGGTTTTGGATGATAATCTCAATATTGAGGGCTCAGGTTTAGGTTGGGTATGGTGTGCGCTAAGCTCGTGTTATCTCATGGTGCGTCGGGGGAATCAGGAAGTTGCCACAAACTGAAGGGGGCAGAGCCCCCTGCGGTTCGGCGATGATAATCTCAATATTGAGGGCTCAGGTATGAGTAAAATAAAATGGCAAAAAATATGGTAAGACAAGGAGTTTTGTTTGGTGTTGGTGCTGCAGCCATGGCAAACGAGCTGGCCAAGAAAACATTAAAGAACCTGGCAAAGAAGCACCGAATAACTGCGAGTGAAGGCAAAAAGGTTGCGAAGAATGTGTTAGCATACGTCGGTAAAATTCAGAAGGACGTATACGCGCTAGCAGGCAAGCAATCTTCAAGGCAGCTAAGGAAGGGTATTGCTGAAGCGAGGAATGGCCTGAAAAAGATTGATCAAGTGCTGGCCAGCATGGAGAAGAAGGCCAAAAGGTAGGTATATATTTTTATATATATCTATTTAAGCAAAGCTTTATATATTTCAGTAAATAGAACAATAGCGGTGATTAAACTAATACCACGAAGTGATTGTCGGATGCGTTCTTTGTAGAAACTTTTTAAAGTTAGATTTAGGAGGTTTTAACTATGGCTAGCAAGAAATTTTACGTCACGACAGCGATAGATTACACAAATAATCTGCCACACATCGGGCACAGCTACCAGAAAATTCTTGCTGACGTTTTGAAGCGATGGCACAAAAGCCTTGGATATGACTCGCTGTTTCTGACTGGCACGGATGAACACGGCCTGAAAATCCAGAGGTCAGCACAGGCGGCCGGCAAGGAACCGCAGGATTTTGTCGATGATTTAGCAAAAGGTTTTGAGAATAATTGGAAAAAATTAAATATAGACTACGATATTTTCCTGCGCACAACAAGCGAACAGCACAAAAAAGTCGTTAAGGAATTTACAAAAAAAATTAAGAAGGACATTTACAAAGGGACTTACGAAGGCCTTTACTGCGTGCCATGTGAAACGTTTTACACTGAAAAAGATTTGACAAACGGAAAGATTTGTCCCATTCACAAACGAGAAGCGGAGTTAGTGAAAGAGGAATCCTACTTCTTCAAACTTTCAAAATATCAAGATAAACTCCTGAAGCTCTACAAAGATAATCCCGAATATATCTCGCCGGAAAACAGGCGCGAGGAAATAATTAATAGAGTAAAAGAAGGCTTGAAGGATTTGTCGATTTCTCGTGCGTCAGTTGGCTGGGGAATTCCATTTCCGCTAGACGAGAAGCACGTGACTTATGTTTGGTTCGAGGCGTTGCAATGTTATATTTCTGGTTTGAACTGGCCCGGCAAGGAGTTCAAGAAATACTGGCCGGCCGATGTCCAACTTCTTGGCAAGGACAATGCGTGGTTTCATACAGTTATCTGGCCTGCATTGCTGTTCGCCGCAGGCATAAAGCCTGCAAAAAAGATTTTCATTCACGGCTTCCTCACGATTAATGGCCAGAAAATTTCAAAGTCACTTGGGAATACAATCGAGCCACGCGTTTTGGTGGAAAAGTACGGCGCAGACGCAGTCCGATACGCGCTGCTGCGTGAGATAAATCCGCGTGAGGATGGCGATTTCTCAGAAAAAATTATGGTTGAGCGGCTGAATTCCGATTTGGCAGACAACTTAGGTAACTTATTATCGCGCGGCCTGACTTTAATTGAAAAGTTTTCCGGCGGTAAGGTTCCGAAAGGCAAGCCTGACGCAAACCTGAAAAAAGAATTTGAAAAAGTTTTGAAAGAGTCAGCGAAAGATGTTGAGCAAGTTGAAGTGCATCATGCGCTGGAAAAAATATTTTCATTTGCCAGCTTGGCCAATAAATACGTAAATGACTGCAAACCTTGGGAGTTGGCTAAAAATCAGGATAAAAGATTGAATGGCGTTTTATTCAACATCGCTGAGTGTTTGCGCGTGATTTCCGCGCTTACTTGGCCGTTCATTCCAGAAAGTGCAGAGAAAGTTGCAAAACAGCTTGGAATTGAAACGCCGAAGCTCGCAAAAATAAAATATGGGCAGATTAAATCTGGCACGAAAACCGTAAAGGGTGAAATACTTTTCAAGAAAGTAGAAAAATTCGATCCCATAATTGTTCCAGTTGTAAAAAAAGAAATCATATCTGCAGTTGATTTGCGAGTCGCAGAAATAAAATCTGCAGAGCCAGTAGTAGACTCTGATAAACTGCTTAAACTTCAGATTGATGTTGGGGAGCTCGGTGGCCGGCAAATCGTGGCGGGAATTAAAAAGTTTTATTCGCCGCAGGATTTAATCGGCAAGAAAATTGTCTTGGTTGCAAATTTGAAACCCGTCAAGCTGCGCGGCGAACTTTCGCAGGGAATGCTGTTGGCAGCTGTTGCAGATGGCCAAGACGAGGTAATCTCGCCTGTCGGACAGCCCGGAGAAAGAATTTTTGCGGAGGGACTGGCATTTAAGCCACAAAAAGAAGTTGACATAAAAGAGTTCGAAAAACTCGGATTAAAAGTTGAAAACAGCAGGCTAAGCTCCAATGGCATAGTTTTGAAAACATCCGACGGGGAGATTAAGACTAAATTTACTGTTGTTGGAATAGTTAGGTAATCACTGTGAATTGATAAAGCAGGCATTTAAATCTGGAAGTTAGTTTTAATCTATGGCCCGACAGGCAGTAATCCGAAAGAGACATATTGAGCCGAAAGCTAACCGCAATGGCTCGCGCATGCGTGACTTCATTCTTGGCTGGCAGGATGGGCTCGTAAATGTTTTGGGTGTTGTACTTGGCGTGGCAACTGCCACAAAAAGTTTCAATGTTATAATCATTGCCGCAATCGCCGCAGCATTTGCAGAATCAATTTCTATGGCCGCAGTCGCTTATACATCTTTCAAGGCAGAGCGTGAGTTTTATCAGTCTGAAGTTGACCGCGAAAAACGCGAGATTGAAGATGTGCCGTGGGCCGAGCGAAAAGAAATAGAAGAAATTTACACACGATTTGGTTTCAGGGGTTCACTGCTTAAAAAAATTGTCGAGCATATTACGTCGAATAAAAGGCGCTGGCTTACTGTTATGATGGAGCAGGAATTGAAAATTTACCCTGCGAAAGTAAGCCCGCTAAACATTGCAGTAGTTGTCGGGCTTTCGGCAATTATTGGTTCATTTATTCCCGTTGTGCCATTTTTGTTTTTGCCAGTACAAACTGCTATTTGGGCGACTTTAATTATTTCGACAATAGTTCTGTTTTTTGTCGGGTTTTACAAGGCGAAAACTACAATTGGCAACCCATGGAAGAGCGGGCTTGAAATGTCGGTGATTGGCATAATAGCCGCGCTGGCAGGCTATGCTATTGGTACTTTGCTTGGCGCTAAATTTGTCTAATTAATGTGTTATGTGTAAATTGTCAAAAATTAAAAAAAGAAATATATATTTATTCTACGGAACCCGTGCATGTTCCTGTCTGTTTGTGCCCTATTATATCACTGGTATCGTATGTTACTGTAACGGTCATTGAATACGAGTTACCAACAGAACCTGCGATTGGTCCGCCCAATATTAACGTTCTTTTGGCACCAGGCGTCCAAGGCACCGTAACACCAGGTGTCGTATCGTCTATCGTTGTTCCGTCTTGTAAGGTCATCTTAACACTGCTTACGCCGATTACAGATTTTCCCACATTGTTGGCGAGCACGAACGTAAATGCCCCGTCGCTTGCTAGCTTATGGTCAACGTAGGTTACCTGTCCCGTGAAACCAGTACAAGTTTTTCCTTGATATGTTCCGGGGCTAAAAACGCCCAACGAATAAAGCGCGCCGGCCACAATTACAATTATTACGAGTAGCCAGCCGTATGTCGTTAAGTACTCTAAAGCCGCCTGTCCTTTCTTAGCCATTAGTTACCTCCCTTGCGTTTTACTGATTGTAACCGTATTTAAAGTTTTCTGCGCACTAAACATGGAGCAGGTGCCCAAACACGTTCGTAAGAACATACCTGACAAGGAAAAAGATTGCAAGTGAGCAGACCAAAAGTATGGGTATGTATTTGTAACCTACTTTTTCTTTTCCGCCGCGTATTATGCCAATAATCAAACTGGCAAATATACTTGTTATGGAAAGAAGTGTTACTGCAAAATAAATAACTGCCCGTGGGTCAAGGCGGGGACCGCCAGTGGTCATAGAAAGACCGACTGAACCGAATGAGCTGGCAAGTGGCTTAGTAATTGAAAGCTGGCTGGAAAGAACCTGTACTATAAAAGAAGACAGGCCAAATAGCAGCGGCGCGCCAAGTGCCGCAGCAATAAAAATAAATAATGCGTAGCTGCCTACATTCGCCGCAATTTCTTTTTGCAGCATTTGTTGGTCTTGTAAATCTTTTGCAGTTTGTTCTAAAAGCTCAGCGAGCTTACCGCCAGACTTTATTCCTTCCACAATTAAGCTAATCGTCCTTTCGAGAATTTTGGAGCGCACCCTTTTTGTCATGTTGATAAGTGCCTTTTCAAGTGGTATGCCAGCGACTACCTCGCGGCCAACAATTCGTAATTCGTTTCCAAGCGGCCCAAATTCTTGGCGCGTAGTTGTAATGATTGCACGGTCTGTGGTGAGGCCAGACTTTATATTTGTTGCCATCATTTGCAGAGCTTCAGGCAGGATGCCAACAATCAGCTTACCCTTTGCGTCCGCTGCGACAGAGAGCCAGCCGTAGACAGCTAACTGAATAGTCACGAATACAACTGGCAGGCTAAGCCAGAACGGAATTCTTAAAAAAACGAATAAATTAAATGCAGCTGCAAATCCAATTCCAAATCCAAAGGCAAGCATAATGCCAATAAACCTGTTTGCATCTGTTTTTACATCTGTAAATTGCAGCAGCTCCTTAACCCAGTCCCTAAACCCATGCGGGTAGAGCGTAGAAAATATTCTGTATGCCATTATGCACCTATCAAATTAGGTCTTTTTGATTTCATCATGCCAACGTACATAATCTGAAAGACAGTAACTACAAACAATAAAATTATGAACATATTGTTGTTGACTTTTATGGCTGGGAAAGAGCCAAGCACTATCATAAATGTTACCGCAAGTGCTGGCAATATCACTGCGAGAAGCATGTATCCCATTGCCAGCGGATTTAAGCTAGAGCCGTACTTTCTTACTAATAGCATTTGCTCAGATGACAGGTAATCAACTATTGAACTAAGCACATCGGCGATCTTGCCGCCAGACTTTATTCCCGAGGCAAGCTGACCTATTGCCCGCCTGAAGTAATTTGATGGGTTTTTGACTGCGAGGTCTTCTAATGCTGTTTCAATCTGTTTTCCGCTTTCCATTTCATTTATGGCCTTTTTGAATTCTGTAGAAACCGCACCGAATTCGGAGTCTGCAACATTAGAGATGGCGTCAAATAATGGAATGCCCGCATATACCTGCACTAACAGATTTTTAACTGCAAAAATAAGATTCCGATCTATGTCCGCAACCCTTCGCGCCAGCAGGACGTGCGGATATGTCAACTGGTAAAATCCAACCATAATTGCCATTAGTAAGCCTATAAATGGCGAGAGCCCAATGAATGCAGCGGTTCCAGAAAAAATTCCAAAAATCAAGAAGGTTAGTGTGAATAGCAAGCCATAAAAAATGGCAGAAAATAATACTATTGCTGCGTATTCACGTGAGCTAATATCTATGCCTGCCTGCTTTAGATTGAATCCAAGGCTTGGCACGAGGCGATTCAGTTTTTCACCCATGCCAATTAAATTATGGACTGATTTTCTGGCAACTTTTAAGGGCATTGGTAAAAATGGTATTGTTAAATCTTTTGCCAATCAGCTACCTCCGATAATTATATCTGGTTTTTTGTCTTTCAACGCAGCGCCTATGATTGCCTGTTCGTCCTTATAAAATTCAGCAATTATTTTACCAACTTTATCCAAGTCGACTATTTTATTTTTTACCATCCAATCGAGAATTTTCTGTTTATTTTTCAGGTCGTCTTTCAGTTCAGCCTGCGAGAGGCCAGTATAGAGGCCAAGCTTTTCGAATAGTTTAATGGATGGCTTGTGTTCGCTTATCTTATCTGTTGCCGGACGCCACCGATATATTGCGTTGGGTTGCAGGCCTACTTCGGTTCCTTCACCCCCAGTAGATATTATTTCTGCGGTTTCAATTATGCGCCTAAACCCCTTTCTCCTGTCTCGGAACATAACGACTAGCAGGTCAATTACATCCATTTGTGCTTTTGGGACGCTGATTGGCGGGTTTATCAGCCTGCCAATTGTCTGCTCTGCGGTGTCTGCGTGCAGCGTGCCATAGACTGAATGTCCAGTGTGCATCGCTTCAAATAGAACTTCGGCCTGCTCCTTTCTTCTTATTTCGCCGACTACGATGCGGTCAGGCCTCATTCTAAGAGAATTCAGCATTAGGTCAAGCATAGTTATCTCGCCCTTGCCTTCGGGATTTGGTTCTCTTGTTGTCATAGGAACCCAGTGCAAAAAGTCCGGCAGCAAAAGTTCTCGCGTGTCTTCGATGGAAATTATTCTGTGGTTTGGCTGGATAAAGGGAAGGCAGGTTTGCAGAAACGATGTCTTGCCTGTCGCGGTGCCGCCAGAGATAATTATGTTGCCCTCATATTGCATCGTCGTCCAGATTAACGCAGCTACTTCAGATGACAGCGTTTTGTTAGCTATCAAATCAACTATTGTCCATGGTTTTCTTGCGAATTTTCTTATTGTCAGCGTGTTGCCGTGCGTTGATATTGGAAACAGCGTAGCGTTTGCCCTGTCGCCCGTAATGAGGTGCGCGTCAAGTAGCGGGTCTAGCGTAGTAATTTGCCTGCCAACTCTTCTGGCGACAATGGATGCATAATTTGCGATTTGTGCTTCGTCAGATAGAGTTATGTTTGTTCTTAGCCAGCCATGAATTTTGTGGTACACCCATACCGGCTCTTTTGATGAGTTTACAACAACTTCTTCTAAAAACAGATCAGCAAATAAATATTCAAGAATTCCGAGCCCGAGCGTTTCGTTTAACATGTAAGTAATTAACTGTTTTTTATTTTCATCAGAAATACCGGGAATGTGCTCAGTAAGCAGCTTATCTGCCCTCTGGCCGAACTGTTCCATTAAAATATCAACTGTTTTCGGATCAAAAATTTCACGCGGTGCGATAGTTATTTCTGCAATGAGCTTATCACGTATATCTGCGAGCAGTGCCTTTGTTCCGGCTTCTATGGCTGGCAAATTTAGCTCATAAACTGTGACATAACTTTTTCCTTTTACAATGGTGACTTGCGCACGCGCACCACGCAGATTTAAATCATAATTTTCTATGTTTTCTATTACCATGGCGGACCTCCTTTTTGTGTTTAGCTGGATTTTGGCTAGCCTTCACCCTGCCGAATCCAAAAAATGATAGCTTGCCAGGCCATGCCGGCCGTACTTTGTTTTTTGTCTTAGTTTCTTTACTGTGGTTTTGGTCAGATACTCGTTTTTTATGCGGGTTAGAAGAATGAAAGAAGCCAGATAGTCCTCGCGACTTTAACTCGTTACTTTTTTCATAACCAAGTTTTACTAAATCTGCCTCGCCCATGCCAGGATAAAGTAACTCTATTAGTTTGTTTTCCTCCAAAATTTTTGCCCATTTTTCAGCGAGATCATGGTCGATGTTAAATTTCGAGGAAACCTCTTTTAGCGTAACGAGGCCTTTTTCATTTACTAATTCAAGTAGTTCATCGAGTTGGCTCCTAATGGTGCAGCCATTCGGCGCACTGTTTTGCTTTGGAGGCGTGGTTTGGTTTGCCAGTCGTGTAGGTTCTTCTGTTTGCTTCTGCCTAAATAATTTTTTGAAAAATGGCACCGGTTTATCGGTCATCTGGTTTTCGCGAATTGATGACAACGTTTTAATTTTGCTGGGCTTATTTTGCTTTGTAATAACAACGTCCATCAAACTCGTTCGGCGTTGTTGTGCAGCCTTAGCTTGTCCGCTATTTATGCGTGGTGCTGGCGGAGATTTTCTGGTGGCCGTATCTTTTCTTTTTTTAACCATTGTTTTGTTCGCTAAGATTTATCTGATATTAAGTTAATTTTTACCTGAGTTTTATGGAACCATTTTTTATGGCACCCAACTCACGTAAATCAATGAGTAAGTTCCCATCAGGGTATAAAATATCTATGTTACTATTGTTCAGTTCCTCTAATGTTATCCCTGTCGTAACGTCAACCTTGATAGAATTTATGTCTTCTACTTCCAGCGTACCGTTTGTATTGGCCAGTACTCTTATCTGGATTTCTTTTTTATTCTTAGACTGCGCGGTAAGATTATTTGCTGCGGTTGGGTCGAATGAACCGCCATAAAAGCAGTTCTCTTTATTTGGCCCAATAATTTTTGCATATATTTGCTTGCCTCCCGGTATGAAGTTTGAGGTGCAGGATGATAAATCAATGTCAGAATCAATAGACGAAACTGTAATGCTGTATTTTGCAAAGTTTGCATCTACCGGCGCCACGCGAATCATGTTGCCTCCAAGCCCGTGCGGGTGTGAATAAACTATGTTATGCGGCATTATTGCCAGCGGTACTGTGCTGGCAATCTGTGACACGTCCAGCCTAATATTGGCTACCGTACTTTCAATAAATGCTTCGTAATTATACATCTGGTCAGAAAAATATTCGCCCTTATTCACATCGATGGTTTCAGTGAAGCTCACAGATAGCGGCTGAACATCAATAGCTATATCTGATGTTTCGTTAAAAATTTTTAATAACGCCCAGCTGACCGCGGAATTTTGATTATTTAACCGTTCCACGAGCGCGAGTTCGCGAACCGAGCTAGATAGGTCCTGTCGTGCGTGCAAAATAACTACAGAAAGGGCCAATAGCGAAAGTGCGATGGCGGTGAGCATGATTGTATTAAGTATGCCTTTTTTATTTTTAATCACTTTAGCCATAAATAATACTCCACTAGGCCATATTCTGCATCTTTGTTATCTTTTTTGACGTCAATAAATGTTCGCTGGCTCGAAACTAAATGATTTTCAGTTAGGATAAGCTGCGCACCATTTGTTTCAGTGCTGACGTTGAATGCAGATAATAATTTGGCTATTTTGTTTTTGCCACTGCCTCAGTTATGATGTGTCGGCGGTTCACAAACTGGCTCTTTGTGCGCTGGCGCGTTACAGCATATTGGTGCGTCGTTACCGCAGTCAGCATCGCTGTTGCGTGGGTTGTGGTGTGTGTTGTCTCCACCACTCTCGTCAAATTTTAAATCTACGAGCTTATATTTTTTAACGGTTAGGAGCATGCCATACTGTGGCGGCGCAAGTGATTTCAAACTATCCTCGATTTTGCTTTTATCGAATGTTTGCAATGAGTTTGATTTGTCCATTACAGTTATAATGTCGTTTGCGACGCGCTGCATTTGTACATCAACCGCTGGGTCTTCTGGTGCCCGTGAAAAAAGATAGCTTATTAGTACTAAAAATAGCACAAAGATAGTAAATGCGATTGCGATGTCTAGCGTAAATATGAACCCACGTTTGCCTAGCCTCGCCATAAACCCACCTCTAGTATTGCGCCAAAGCTTTTGTAAAGGACTCGCCGTTGCAGGATTATTTCGTGTTCGGTTGCAGTTGTGTTTGGAAAATGGCCTGCTTCAGTTATTGTTGTGGTGTTCAGACTGCGGACGCGAAAATAAAACTCTTGGCCTTCTATGCCGAGCAGATTCTGTGCTTTTGCGTAATCTGTATCCATAAGATTTTTTAGCGCAATTACTTTTTCAGTTCCAAGCTCGTGATCGTTTGGTGACAGGCCAAGAACTTGAGCAGTATCTGTGTTCTTTTCCCAGCCAGATGGGTAGCCTGGGCTTTGCACGAAAATGTCTGATATGCCGAGCGCCTCGCGTTCTAAATCAAGAACTTTCTTATTTTCGCTGAATCTAAAATTGAACTGCGAGAGTATTGTTAGCACAAACAAAAAAAATATCAGAAAAAGCGAGATTGAAGCTATCAGGTCGAGGCTGACCTGTGCCTGCCTGCCATGGATTTTACGCATTTTTTATCACCACGATACCACTATATTTTTTAAATTTGATTGTTCCTGATTTTAGTGTGAAGTTTGTGATTGGAATAAGTGAATTAGAAAATCTGCTCGACCTCGTAGTACAGAACTCTACTTGTTCAAATGCTTCCGATTCTGCGCGTATGAATTTGCTTGCCGGAAAGAGCGTGAAATTAGTGTTTGTAAAAGTTATGTTTACTTCTGTCCCCTGGCTGGCAGCAAAAACAGAATCTGCCGTATTTGCGAATCTCCAGCAGCTGTTAAGTACGCTCAGGCTTTCATCCAGTTCTGTGTTAAAGAGTGACTGGTTGTAAACAAAAGCCATTACGAATGCAAAAAGCACGAGCAGTGATGAGACTGCAAATATTGCCTCAATACCACTTTGTGCTTTTATCATTTTAATCACAGGGTTTGAAACCCCGCAGTTCACTGCGACTTTGTATCAGCAAAGTCCGCCAAACTTTGTTCGGCGCTATTGAAATTAGAAAATCGGACCGAGCGAAGCGAGTATGAAACCACGGACTTAGTCCGTGGATATGTCTGATTTTCTTTATACCGTTATGTTACCAGTTATCTTGACAGTGCCGGATGAAAGAGCCTCTATTTGGACTTTTTGTAATCCTGACTGCAACGGCAGCGTGCCGGTTACGTTTGCATTCGTGACTTCGAATATATCTGTCTGGCCATTGGCAAGCGTGAGGCGGATGTTAATTTCGTGTGATGCTATATATGAAGAAGCAATTTCCTCTGGCATCGTTACAATCACAAATGTTTTTGTTCCTGGCCCGAGGGCTGCTGTCCTGTCTGCAGTGGCTGCGATCTCGCGCACTGCATCTTGAGCTTGATTTATTCTTATTGTGTCAGCGGATTGTGATTGGATGTAAACAACTGTAGCTGCTAGAAATGTTAATAATATGCCGGTCATTATCATGTACTCAAGGCCTGCCTGGCCTGTGTGCGCGACCATTCCCCCCATGCTAAATAATTATTTGCCTTGTTTAAAAGCTTATGGAAAAATCTGTTAGTATAAATTTATAAACTATGTGTTCGAAATTACACTATGGGGTTGGCAGGCAAGAAAGGATTTTTATTGGCGTTTATACTGATCTTCGTAATACTTATTGTAGTTGCGCTGGCATATTGGTTTGTCTCACCCGTAACAAAGGGAACTTCGGCAACTCACGCAGCAAAGCCGGGATTGTTTGCAAAATCAGATTTAGTTTTGAAAGATGTTTCCTGTGAGCTTGAGCCAGCCAGAAATTTGACGTCAGGCACAGTGCAGTTCAGCAAGCTAAAATACATAATATCCAACGCCGGCCAGTCAGGCGTAGGTAAGAATAAACACATTGATGTCGTGGTATCGGGGCCGCCGGCAACCGATGGGGCAATAGATACACAGTCCGTTACAACGCTGAAAGAGCGTGGCCTGGCAAGCAGGCAATCCATTGTGACTGAGATACGCAGTTTTGTGTTCAAAAATAAGGTGTGGTATGCCGAAGGCGATGCTCCAATACTTACTAATTATCCTTTAGCAAAGGGCGAATATAAAATTAGCGTGGACCCAAAAAACAAATATGGCGAGGAGTCCGAGGCCAATAATGATGGCAAGGTGAGCTGTGATGGCGTTGTTCTACAAAATTGTTTTGATGCCGATAGTTTTAGTGCGCTGAAACAAGAACTTTCAAACACTGAGATTTTTTGTAAATCTGGCTGTAACTTAGAATCGCCAGTGGCTGGCGTGGGCTGTGGTGGCTGTAAAAATCCTGTTGACATAAAAACACTTGTTACGTCCGGAAATCCTGATCCAATATGCCCAAAAGATGCGTGTGGCTGTTCATGCCCTGAAAATAGTGTTACGGTAAATCCAATAGTGGATTGTGAGTGGGTTTGCACCGAATGGACTGCCTGTAATTTAAATAAGCAGAAGCGCGTTTGTGTGGAACAGAATGGCTGCGGCAAAACATTTAACAAGCCAAAAGAAGAACAGCTATGTTTTAATACTGCGAGTGTGGAATGTGTTGGCCAGCCGCCGAAGTGGTCGTGTGTTGAGGGGCCATGCAGATCCGGCAAGATTACTACGCACTGTGTCGATGTTGTCGGCTGCAGAAAACAAAATGAGACTTTTGCAGTATGCAATGAAACGATACCGCAACAGGTATCGCCAGGCAATAGGTGCGGTATTAAATTGCCAGATTTAGCGGTAGCGTTTAGCACTGTTGGCGAAAATAGCGTTAGCGTAGTCGTGCGTAATTGGGGTGCCGGCGTGGCAGGTCCAACTAACGTTGCGCTATATGAAAACGGAGCTAAAATTAGCATTGCTTCAGTGGGTGGGCTTGATTCTGGTAACAGCGAGGTCGTGATATTCAAAAGTGTGCCAGATGCAGAATATTTTACGCTTAAAGCGGTAGTGGATCTGGATGACCTTGTGCAGGAATCAAATGAATATAATAATGCGGTAAGTATCCGCCCAAGTAAATAGGATGATACAGATGGTTAAAAAAATAAAAAATTTGAAATTGGTTAAACACGACGGGTCTAGCATATGCATTGTTCCGCGGAAATTGCCTGGAAAGATGCGCATGGCTAATAAATGTGTTTGGCGCCCAAATAAGTTCTTTTGCGACATTGTGCATAATCCGCGCAAATCTGGCCATGAGAAACATCATGATTGCCTGGACTGCATGGTGTGTACGCATGGCGTTAAACTAATTCCAAAAATAATTCGTGCGCATGTAACTAAATAAATTGTTATGTGGCTGGAATATGTTTTGTTTCGTAGACCACTATGCCCTTGGCCAGTATTTTTATTGGGTGTATTTTTGTGCTGTGGTCAGTATGCCGCATTTTTCTTATTGTGATTGCGCGCAGGAACATATTTTCTTTGCGAACATAGTACATTACGATTACACCATCAGAAACGTACTCCTCAACTCCAAACGTTGATAGCTCATCAGAACCTTCTTTAGTTTCGGTAATAATAATTGTTGTGACACTTAACCGTTTAATTGTACGATTCAGATCAAAGACGGCTCTTCTTACCTTATATAAGTCCTCAAAGTATAATCCTATGACTGATATTGAATCTACGACAAGTCGTTTGGCATCAATTTCACTAATTGCGTCTTCCACCGCAGTCATAAATAAATCGTATTTGTAAAGTTCTGGGCGTATCACGCGCAGTTTTTTCTTTTTTATTAGTTCTCTAACAGGCCACCCAAATTTACTCATCTCTGCAATAATTTGCTCGGGGTCTTCCTCCATAGCCACATATACGCCGGGTTCGCCGGCCAATGCACCGGTTATGAGCCATTGGAATGCAAGAATTGTTTTTCCTGTGCCGGCAGTGCCAGATAATAATATTAGGCTTTTTTCAGGTATGCCGCCTTCCATGAGCGAATCAAAGCCCGGAATCCCAGTGGCAAGCCTGTGGGTTTTTGAAACACTATTTGCAAATTTTTTTGTCTCTGTGATTTCTTCCCGCGTGAGAACTGAT
>JAHFKX010000123.1 GCA_023245115.1 Candidatus Woesearchaeota archaeon | reverse complement strand
GCGGTCCATCAGATAAATCGGCATATAAATCGCCCAAAAAGTCCAGATAAGAGTATGCGTAACTAACGTCAGAAGGATTGTGTAAAATCCTTTGATTTGCGTAACATTTGCATATTCATTTTTTATGCTAAAGCACACGCTGTTTGATAATTTCGGGGCTCGAAGCGCAAAAGAAGCAGGTATCGCGATTGCTGCTATTGCTGCGCCAAATAAAAACAGGCTTTTGAAACCAATTGCAGAAGCCAGCAGGCCAGCGATTAGTGGTGCCGCTGCTGTGCCAATGTAGCCGAATGTGTTTCGTGTGGCAAGCTGCTTGCCTTCTAGGCCTTTTTCAAGTAGGTCCATGTAGAATGCGATGAATGCAGTCCAGAAGATTGCACCGACGACTTCAAATAGCAGGTTTAGTGCTACGAAATGAGGTACGGTCGTGGCGAATGCAATGCCAACACCATAAATAACAAAACCAAAAGTTCCAGCTATGATAAATTTTTTCCGACCAAAGTAATCCACGCATGCGCCAATTGGGATGCGCAGGAAGCCTGCAGCTATCGCGCCAAATGCAAATATAAACCCGATGTTTGTCAGCGATATGCCCTGCCCAGCTAAGTAAACTGAGAGCAGGCTCGTAACTAAGCCCATTCCGAGAACAATTGACAGGTTTATCAGGTATGCGAGCGCGAATTGTTTTTTCATTGTGGCCAAAATGTTATGTTAGTTCGCATTTTTAAGTTATTGCCTTGGTTACTCACTTATCTGTTACCGCATAATAAGCACAAAACCGCACCAAAAGTAATTTAAGACTATTTGAAGCGGTAATCACATGCAGGAAAAAGGCAGTGCGATTGCCGAGCCGATGGCAGATTTGGGTGATTCGAGTGATTTTCGCGGCGTGTCGCTGGCAACGCGTAAGGAAAAAGGTGTAGCTCGGAGGGCACGCGAGTTAAAGATACTCTGGAATACATTTTTGCGCGGGTGGAGTTACTTTCGCGGCGAAGAAGTGGCACTTGGCTATCCAACAATAACCTCACTGGAGCCGACTAATTTTTGCCCGATGAGCTGCAGGATGTGCCCGCGAACAGAATACATGACGCGAAAGATTGGGTACATGGATTTTGAGCTATATAAAAAAATAATTGACCAGGCCAAGGGGCATACGCAATACTTAGGAATACAGCTGTTTGGTGATTCGGTTTTTCATCCGAGAATCTGGGACATGGTTGACTACGCAGAGGAACATGGCATAAGCATAATGATTTCAACTAATCCAACCTCCCTAACGAAACAAAAGGCCGATGATTTATTAAAATCAAAATTATCTAATCTTGTGCTGTCTATGGAAGGAACAAATGATGCAACATATAAATATTACCGCGGCCCGAGGGCGAATTACGAGCTGGCCATAAAAAACATAGAGTACCTTTGCAAGCGAAAGGTAGCGCTTGGCAAGAAAGGGCCGCTCATAACAATACGCATGATTAAGATGAAACTCACAGAAGTAGAGTATGAGCATTTCAAAAAGCTTTGGACAAATTATCCGGGCATAGATGAAGTTTCGATAAAAAATTTCAGCACTTACGGCGGCATGTATTCGAGCATAAATCAGTCTGCATCGGAAGAACAAAAGTCGAAGAGGTTCAAACAGCCCAGTATGCATCCCTGTAGAGATCCGTGGATTAATATTACAGTTTTATGGGATGGCCGGGTTGTACCATGCTGCATTGATGTAGACGGCTATAATGTTGTCGGTGACCTGCGGACACAGACGCTTGAAGAACTTTGGAATGGCCCAAAGATGCGTGAACTGAGGCGGCAGCACATAACAGGCAAGTATGGCAGCAATAAATTTTGCAAGTATTGCCGTGAGAGGCGCAGCTACCCGCCAAGCAAATGGTATCCGTTTAATGCGTTCGTCTTGAGCAGAATTGGAAAAATTTATGATTTGATAATACGAAAGCACAGTATTGGTTAATAGTTTGTTCAATAGACAAGCACACATAACAAAAACTCGCTGCTCGCATCTAACGCAAACTCTAGGAGTTTGCGGATGGAAAAATGTAAACATTTTTTCATATCCACGGGCTATGTGAAAAATCCTATGGGATTTTCCAGCACCC
>JAHFKX010000122.1 GCA_023245115.1 Candidatus Woesearchaeota archaeon | reverse complement strand
CAAGCATCTCAGAATAAACTATTTGACAAATCACCATAACGCCTGACCCAGCCTGCGCTTCCAGCAGCTCAGCACTCTTATCATAGAACAATGGGCTGTTGCCAGCAACATCAATAAGGATATTTGTGTCAACTGCCGTTAGCATTAACTACCGCCCCAACTCTTCCATCAGTTTATCAGTGTCGAAGGTCCCCAGGCAGCCACGCCATTTCTCAAAGGGAATCTTCTTCGTTTTTTTTCGAACGACAAGCTTATTGCTTTCAATGCCAAACTCTACCTCATCACCAGGCCTTAAGCCTAAAGCTATGCGAAACTGCTTCGGAATAGTCACCTGAGATTTTTCGGTCAAAGTTGTCATAGTAATACTTAAAAAGTAATACGTAATACTATTTAAATCTTACTATTCGTGCTGGTGAATTTTGCACCTATCTAAAAGTATTTAAGCAAGGTTGCTTTGCCACATAACTATGAATTCAACTGCGACGATGAGTGGTGATTGCCTTTGGGCACAAGTCGGCAGCAGCAGACTGTGCAATCGGGCTGTTGCCCGATTTGCAATCAGCGTCTGTTTCTAAGGTAGTTGCGGTACTGAAAAATGGCGTAATCAAGGGTGATTACCGGTGGCATTCTGCTGCCAAAAAGTTGCGTACTAGTACTTAAGTTTCTAACCAATTCGAACGAGTTTCAAGGAGTTTCGCAGCAGCAGATACTCCGAGCGACTGGGCTTTCTGAGAGGGCTGTGAAGTATGCGCTGAAGGAGCTTGTCAGCAGAAGGCTAGCATGTTCCCATATACTTCTAGATGATGCAAGAAAAAAGATTTACTACGCTGGGGTCAGAAAATGACTGCTGAAGCGAATTTGAGGATTTTTGAAATTCTAAGTTCCAAACTTCTCAGACCAAACATGATGACTGTGGGTGGTTTTGTGCTTGTAAGCCTCATATTCTTCAGACCATTAATGGCGTCATTAATCCTTATAGCACTAGGTGCTGTTTCTATTATTTACAAGCGCTACGTAAGCATAGGAATTGACCTGGAACTTTGCAGCTTGTGCGCAATTGCGATTGGCTCTACGCATGGGCTAACTGCAGGCGCAGTTTCTGGAGGCGTTTCTATACTTCTGGCTTTGCTCCTGAACGGGCACTTTATGGAGAATCCTTTCTTTGCTGCCATAAAGGTGCTTACTTATGCCGGGCTTGGCGCGCTAGCCGGCATATTTGCCGCCAGCAATTTGATGTTTATGGCTGTGGCCTATACTTTTGTTGCTGACATAATTTTCGTCATTATTGCCATGCAAACCGGAGGGAATGCAGGAAAATTAATCGTTTTCTTGGTTACGCACCCACTAATTGTCGGTTACCAATTGAAGTTATTGCTGCCCCTAGCAATGGCGTTACTATAAAAGAGGTTAAAATGCTAATAACACAAGCCGATTTGGAGTCTAGGATAAAAGAAACACGTACAACTGTCGCTAAAGCATTAGAACCTCAGGCGAATGGGAGTGACAAGAAGATAGTTAGCGTTACCACAACTGTTGTTGCGGCAATTTTACGTCAATCAGTTAAGTTGGACTTTGAAAGTATGCCTGACCATGCGGCAATCGCAAGGACTATTGCACAGAGCCTTTCATCAGGGAATAAACTGAGCATATTTGCTCCTTCTTGCCCAGACTACAAGCATGATGGCAGCACATACACTTTTGGCGAGCTTGGAAGCGGGGTGAGCCTTCTTGGAACCTGCCAGATCGAATTTGCAGAGAAATTTCTACCTATTCTAGATATCCATGGCATACCATATGATTATACAGTACTAACGGCCGATATTGAGGCAGAAGATGATACAATGCTTGTGAAGAACATGGTAACAAAGGCAGAAGCAATTGAACGAATAAAGGAAACCATAAAAGAAACTGCTGAATATATTAATGGGTTGCTAATGCCTCAAAACGGAAGCACGATACGCTCAACCGGGTTTTTAGAAGAATTTGAAGGGTTTTTAGACCTGCAAAAAAAACATGAAACGCTAATCCTACAACTGCAAAGCACTTCGGCCCCATTTAGGAAGAGCTTAGAACGCGTTCACGAAGGCAGGCTTAACTTATATGCTCGGCTTTTTCCTGAAGCCACTC
>JAHFKX010000044.1:2327-6877 GCA_023245115.1 Candidatus Woesearchaeota archaeon | reverse complement strand
AACGATAAATCCGATGGCCGCAACTGGTGCATTGATGTAAGTGACAAGCAAATCCAGACAGGAGTTGCAGTCCTGCCGAGGCCTGAAATTATCCAGACTGGCCCGCCATACGGATTAGCCGGCGCAACAGGCAAGGCAACAGTAAACATGTACGCGGTAACAAATATGAAGTCTACGTGCCGGTACGATTCGACTGCAAAAGACTTCGATAGCATGGCCGCGGCAACAGAATTAAGTGAGAAAATAATACACACATGGTCACTGCCCAATCTGGCAGTTGGAAGTTATACATATCATGTGGCCTGCAAGTCAGCGCAGACACCCGATGAAGCACGGGGGGACGTAACATTTTCAGTTAGCCAGCAGGACTTATCAATCAAGAGCTTTACAGTTTCGCCTGCGGCGCAGGGCTCCAAGGGCGCACCTGCAACATTGACTGCAGTAATACATTTCGAAGGGCCGAATGCGATTAGTTCTTATAAAGTAGAAGCGATTGTTATCGCACCGGGCGTTATATCGACACAACTCCCAGATTTTACGATAGGTTCACAGAGTCCGGGGCAAGACGTAACTGCGCAATGGACGTTCACACCAACTAACACTGGTAGTTATAGATTGTATGTAAAAGCAGATGAATACGATGATGTCAAAAATGAGGCAAGCGATGTAAATAACGAGCAGGCCTTTAACTGGCCGGTCAGCCTGCCGCCCTGTGCGGATGGGGCAACTGATTTATCATTTAGCAATGCAAAAATAATTTACTTAGATGGCTCGCAAGCAGATTTAACTAACTTTAAAATTGATAAACAGTTTTACGCACAAATAGATGTAAAAACTACAAACCATAATTGCATAAACGATGCGAAAGTTAAATTATATGGCCAAATGCCGGGGCAAAATGAGATTGATTTCGCTACACTTACACCATCGATCCAATGGGATAAGGTAAGCCCCGATGCTACGATTAACTATCCGCGCGACTTTGGTTCACAATACGCGCAGTTGCCAAATGCTGGCAGAGGTGACTATACGCTTAGGTTTTCGCTCACACCAATAGTAGCCACGGATGACTCATCCAATAATGGCTGGGTTATACTAATGCATGTTAGATAAAATGTCCAATCGTGCACAGATGTCAACAGATTTGGTATTAGTGCTAGGCCTAGTGATATTTATCGCGATAATTCTGTTGCTCGGTTGGACAAGGATAGTCAGTCCGCTGCTGAAATATTCTTACTCAGTGCAGGCAGAAGATGTCGCGCTAAGTCTTGATGCCGCGGCAGCAGCGCCAGAGCGTCTCAACAGTATGTTTATAATTTCCGCAAAGCCACAGCAGAAAGGCGCAGATACGATTTACGCCGCAGATCGGCGTATCGAGTGTACGGATACAGTTGTGCATGCTCAAGTAGCCTACTCTGCGGATTCAGGAGGCACTATGAACAAAGAGCCGTCACCACGATATGTGAAAGACAAAAATATGAAATCGTATAGCTGTACTAAGACATATGGAACATACTCCCTGCAGAAAACATGGGACTATCAGACCATGGCAAGCAGTTTGAGGGCAATTGACTAAAATGATGCGAAATAAAAAAGGCAGCGGCTGGCTTACATTTTTTGTAAACCACATACTCTCAATGATATTAATAGTGCTCGCAGTTCTCATGCTCGGAACGGTCATAAAAGGAGTAACAGATAAAAGTATAAGCTATGATGTCAAGGATTTGCATTACAATCTGCTGGCTACTCGCATACTAGACTCCGCGGACTGCCTTGCATATACTGAACCGTACTTAGGCGACATAGTAAACGGAAATGCACAAGGGTATTACAGGGTTCGCGCAGGAATAATAGATATGGATAAGTTTGGCACATGGGCAGATTGTTTGGGTAGTCCAAGCGTGGCCGCAATATTAACATTAGATGATTTTACAAATGGTAACTCTGCAACGTCAAACCCGGGCGGCGCAACATTATCTTCTTCATTTAAATCAGACTATTATTTTGTAAAAATTTATGATAGTGGCGAGTTCCACGATGGTATAATAAAAATATCAATCAAGGGGCCGGACTGAAATGAAAAGTAAAAAAGCTTTAGTTTCAGAGATTGTGAGCTGGGCAATAGCCGTAGTCATATTAACGCTCAGTTTTATCATATTAACTTTGATTAATTCTAATACGGCCGTCGGTCCGACAATAAAAATCGAAGGTATGCGTGCAAGCTCTGTGTGCAACCATGATTTGCTCAACTACCTGCGCGCAAATCCGCCGGAAGACACTAGCATTACTTTTGCAGAGCTGGCTGGTCTTTCACAAACAGACAGCGCAATCCAAAAAAAATTTGAGGATTATACGAAAATCTATTTTACGCATTTCAGGCGTAGCATTTCGTCAGAGCAAAACTGGAAGCTTGAGTTGCTCGATGAAAATCTTGCGCCGCTGGCCAACCTTGGCACCTTGCAGGATGCTACAGTTCAAAACAAATGTTCGCAGACAATACCGAATTATGATGGAGGCGTGTTCACGGTTCGTCTCGGGTTAGAGTATTAAAATGTACTATCTGAAAAATAAAAAATCTTCGCTGCTGGATTTTGTTATAGTTATCATATTCATACTGGGTGCAATAGCTATACTCGGGCAGAAAGATACAATAATTTCGACTGTCGGCCCGAAGCAGTTGCTCATGCTGCATGCCTATTCGGAAGGAGAAGAATATCGCGAGTATTTGCAGCTCGCCGCAAAATTCTCATTCCTGAATGCAGTAGAAGAAGAAGGCGTAACATCTAAAGATCAGTGTGTTGTTCAGATTAATTCGCAGGCGTTTCGCGATAATGTCAACGCATTTTTCAAGGGCTACGTTGATGCGTATCGGGCTGGCGAGCAGTATTTGAATTTCAAGGCAACTACTGGCGGCGGATTTAAGCCTGCTGTTTTTACTGCGAACAGCGATAAAACTGTTACAATAACAATAGATCCCGCGCAGCAATTCGGCGGCGCAATATCTGCACCAATAGATGCACAAAATGATCTCGCATATAGCATCGACCCGCGCGTTATTACTAAAGTGGATTGCAATACATACTTAAAGCTGTATAGACGCGCTAATGGACGTGTGAAGTTACCAACGCACGGAGGATAAAAAAGGTAAAATGCAATCTCGAAAGGCGATCCTGCCAGACTGGCTGAAATATGTGGTAATAGGAGTTATATTCCTCATAATCACAATAGTAATAGCATGGCAGCTATATAATGGTGGGCTAGGAATAATTAATAATCCCAGCGGCCTTGGGCTAGGACATAAATAATATGAAAGCTAAGAAAGCGGATATAGATATCAAGTTTTTGCTAGAAATGATTATCGTTATTTTATTTATAGCTGCAGTAGCCATATTTTATGTTATGAAATTCCAGCCGGGCCTTGCAGATTATGTTTCGAACTTTGTGGTTAAGCCATTAAAAGGTTAGTTTGGGGGATAATAAAATGGAAAAGCAAGTTATTGTGCCAAAAGCAGTAGGGAGGTTTCAGCGGCCAGTGTATTCGGCGCAGTCGAATACGCTCACACAATTCGAATAGAATTCGGATGTGCCAAGAAAAATGCTATGGCGTTTTTCTCTGGAAGTGCCGGCTGATTTTGCAATCTATGGAGAAGTGGGTAGCATTTGTAATAATATCTGTTGTAGCCGCGGTGTTTATAATCATACTATATTTTTCAGGCCTTTTGCCGAAGGCACTTAACGCAGCCTTTGGCCAGCTAAAACCGCCGTCGCAGTTCTATCCGCCGAGTTAACTACAAAGCTTGTCAGGCTTTATTTAGCGTCATTCCAGCGCCAGTGTTGTACAACGCCGATAACTGTTGCTGTGGCGGCAATCATAACCAAAAGTGAGGCCATGTATGCGGAATGATTCTGCAACAGGCCATACAAGGTTATCGGAACCGTAGCCAGTCCAAATGCAAGCAATGGCATGTGGTGATGGCTTCTAAAAGATCCAGCTGTTAAACTAACTTTTTTAATCCGTCGGGCCGCCATCTTATTGTATAAGTTTCGAACTTTAAAAATCTATTCCTGCTCGTAATAACTTTGTTCGTGGGCTTTTGTTATGGCTTGCTGCAGGCTAATCAGGTGAGACATTATTTCTACGGCCAGTTTTCTTACGGCGTTATCATGATGTTTCATTGCTAGGTCTTTGATAAATATCTGTATGCGGAAAATATTAAGCGTAGTTGACCTCGAGACTGCTAACAGGCGCTCAAATTCCGCGTTAGTATTTGCTTTCTTGCACAGCGATTCCAAGATTTTAATCTGCTCGTCAAGCATTTCAAGTTCTCTAAACAAGCTATTGATATTGATGCCTTTTAAATTTTTAACATAGCCTTTCCAAAGCCGCAAAATTTCTTCGTGAACCTCTTTATCTACGGAACGCAAGCGACGGCCAAGCCGAACGCTGATGAGCAGTTTTGGCACAGACCTATGTCCGAATAGTCCCATGGGATAGCATAACTAATATGGTATTTAAATTTATCGCGAAATTTTTTCACATGGGAGCAAGC
>JAHFKX010000044.1:0-2317 GCA_023245115.1 Candidatus Woesearchaeota archaeon | reverse complement strand
GAGCAAGCGCATTAAAGATATGTAATTTAATCTCCATGTATTTCTGCACAAATACTAAGGCAAACTGGACTTATAAAACTTAGGAAGATTTAAAAACCAACTTCAAGCCAATAAGCCATGGCAAAGCTAAGTAAAAGCCAAAAAAGCATGGGAGGAGAACCAGCGGCTAGCGTATTCGGCGAATACGCTCAAAGTGCCGGCTGATTTTGCAGCCGTGGCGAAGCTAAGAGATGCCCGTGCATACAGGAGAATAAAGCGCCCATTTACACGAGTCTCAAAATTGAGGTCTAAGGGTTATGTAAAGGGTGCGCCGCACATGAAGACTGTGCAGTACGACATGGGCAATTCAAAGTTAACTTACTCTTATGAAGTTCAGCTAATATCTACGACGCGACAGCAGATACGCGATAATGCACTCGAAGCCGCAAGGCAGGCCGCAGTGCGTTATCTCGATAAGGTTGCAGCAAAAGAAGGATATTACGTTAAGCTTAGAGCAGTTCCGCATCATGTAATCCGCATGAAGCCGCTGGCCACCGGTGCAGGCGCAGATCGGTTCCAGCAAGGCATGAGCCTTTCATATGGCTCGCCGGAAGGCCACGCTGCGCAGGTTAAGCCAGGCAAGATATTATTCAGCTTTTATGTGAATGAGGGCCAGCTTGATGCTGCGAAGGAAGCGGCCAGAAAGGCAAACACTAAACTGCCAATGCACTGCAAGATCGAAGTTTTGGAACAAAAATCGTCACTGTAATTTTTTAAAATTAAAAATAAAATAACAAAAAATTTACCTATTCTTGGAAATTGCGACTCCAATAATTCCGCCGATCAGCCCGAATATCAAGCCAATTATGACGGAAAATACCAGTGCCAGGATTCCTATAGCTGCACCAATTCCGCCACCTAAGGCGCCGGCCAGTGCGCTGCCAATCACGCTCACCATAACTAGTGCGATTATTCCGCTAACTAGCCCACCAAGCGTACCAGTCAGCAGACCAGTAACCACGCCCTTGCCCATATCTTTGTCTTTTGCGTAATACGTAGCAACAGCTCCACCAACAATAGGTGCAATTAATCCCAGCAGGCCAGCCCGCACAGCGCTAAGCACTAAGCCGAGCACTACGTAGACAGCCACGCCGATCCAGATAGCCTTCCAACTCAAATTGGCCATATTTTACCACCAACACTTAAGTCAGCTTATGGCTTATTAAGCCTTTTGACGTTCAAGCAAATAATAAAAACTTATTGGTTTTTTGAATGGTTGTGCGCATTAAGTTGCGAGGTTTAATGTGGGGTGCCTAACAATGAAACATTTTATAAATCGGCAGATATATAGTTTTTCATGGCCGCTTGCATTAAATTAGTCAGCGATATATCTGGGGCAGATATAAAGCTCTTTGGTTCTGAGCCAGTTCTACTTGCGGAAATGAAGAATGCAGGCCTGCCGGTGCAGAACTTTTTTGTAATATCATCTGCTGCGCAGGCACAGTTTAATAGGCAAAAGAATTTTTCTGACGATTTTAAGGAAGAGCTTGAATCCGCATACTCGCTGTTTGGTTTTGATGCGCATGGACAAAAGGCTGCTGATGCGCTTCTCACTCGTAATGATTTGTTCGTATCTGTCTGGCCGGTTAAACAGCCCGCTGCAAAAAAACTGAATGTCCGCGGTTTTACGAATCTTATGCAAGCCGTCCGCGATATCTTAGGCAAATATAAGTCCGCAGTAGTCGTGCAGCAGCAAATCAATCCGGAAAAATCAGGCATAGCAATAATTAAAGGCGGCGAATTAAAAGTAGTTGCAGCCTTGGGCTTCTACGTTCGCGGTATTGATAAAAACTGCATGGTTGTCCAGGATGAGTTTGGCAACCTGATTAAGAAAAACGTACCGGATAGTCTCAATGCAAAACCCATAGTTTCTGATGCAGAGCATGAGCTCATCGGCAGACTGGCCAAGAAGTCCGCCATCATTGCCGGACGGCCTGTTTCTGTGGAATGGTGCGCGGCTGGCAATACGTTCTATGTTAATAATGTTTCAGTCAGCGAGCCAGAAATAGATTGCGCAGAGGGCTTCGCGTTCCTCGAAAACGGCCCAAAACCAGCATCAAGTTTGATTGATGGCCTGATGGAACTTTTCGACGGCCTAAGTTTACGTGGCAAGCCAAAAGAACCGAAGGCCAGTGAGGATGCATCATATCTTGATACATTTTTTAACAAAATAGTTGCGCCGATAACAAATATGGTTTCACGCGGTGCGGCACGTAGCGACGTAGCAACAGAGTTTGATGAAATATGTGCAACTAGTTTACAAGCCTTAGTAACAAAC
>JAHFKX010000043.1 GCA_023245115.1 Candidatus Woesearchaeota archaeon | reverse complement strand
TTAGGTTAGAACCTTTTCCACTAACTACATTTGTTTCGGTTATCGCAATGGCGTGTGGAGTAGGAGTTAATAGGATCTCTGCTAGAATCAGACGCGGTATAGAAACAGACCTTTCTAAGTTAACTGAGCCGAAAGTATTGAAACGTAGTTCGAAATGGTTGGGACACTGGGCTGTTGTGCGGGCAGAATATCGTGTGCCGGAAAACACGTTAGTATCTGAGATTGAAAGATACATACAGTCGTACAATATGCCCGTCTCGCGAGGAATACATCACACTTTTTGGAATGGGCTACTGCCGCAAGATGTCGTTGAAACTGGAAGCAAAGATACGCATATCTTCAGCAAGCGTTGGCCAATACCGCTAATAGAAACAAATCTTCAACGGCGCGATGGAATTACAACTGTTGATGCTATATCGCTCGGAGATGCGTCACAGACACAGCTGGATGGTCTGCTTGCAAGGCTAGCCAGCGTGCAGTAAATTTATAAGCTTAGAGCACCTTAATATAAAATGCAAAACCGCACCTTAGTGGCTATTGCAGTAGTGTTGTTGCTAGCTTTTGCAGTTTTTAGTGTTAGTGCGGATGGGCTGCCGCTGAATTTTTTAAAATTAAATTCTAAAGCTGGTGATGTAAATAATTTTATTTGCCTTGCTCCGAAAGTTTCAACGCAGTTGGTTGCGCATAGGCCAGTTGTTGTGCACAAGACTTCTGCTACGAGCGGCGCAGTCTGTGGAAATAACGTAAAAGAAGGCAATGAAGAATGCGATGGCTATGCTAATCTTGGCGGAACAACATGCCAAACACTTGGTTATGATAGCGGGACTTTGTACTGCACAAACGATTGTAAACTTGATTTGCGATACTGCGCACATAGCCAAGACAGCAACACCGGAACTGGAAATGCGCAGAGCCAAGGTAACGGCCAGACATCGGGAAATGGCAACGGGCAAAGCGGCCAAGGCCAGCAGGGGCAGGGAGCGACTAACGGACAATCACAAGATTATCAGCAGGGCTGTTTTGTTGAAACCAATTATTGTGTAGATAAGTATGGCACGCACATTGGGTATTATCAAGGGTGCGAACTTTACTATGGCGAGACTGGAGAACCGCATTGCTACCCAAAGCAGGGACAAAGTCAAAATAGCTAATAGATTTGTATTTTGCGTTTATGACTAACTCTTTTTCTCAATCTCTCTCATTAGCTGTTCAATAAAGTTCTGCAGCGTAATGCCGAACTGCACCTTTGCAGTCCCGCGCTTCCGTACTGCGACAGTATTATTTTTTTCCTCTTTATCACCAACAACAAGAACGTAAGGAACTTTTTCCATTTCTGCTGCGCGGACTTTGTATTCCACAGTGCTGTTTGAGTAATCAGTTTCTATTCTGATGCCAGCATCGAATAATTCTTTTTCAATCTGCTCTGCGTATTTCTGGTTTCTGTCAGTAAAAGACAGTATCTTCACTTGCACCGGCGCCAACCAAAGCGGGAACGCGCCCGCGTAGTTTTCAATTAAGAACGCCATAAATCTTTCATACGAACCCAAAATCGCGCGATGGATTATTACTGGGTGCTCAACTTCGTTTTTTTCATTTACAAAATTCAGGTTCATCCGCTTTGCAACCATAACATCTACCTGAACGGTTGCGATTGACTCCTCGCGGCCCAAAACATTTTTGATTTGCACATCTATTTTCGGTCCGTAGAACGCGGCTTCGCCGACAACCTCGCGCAGCTCCACATGCGCATCCTTAGCAGCTTTTCTAATTTGTTCGGCTGCCCAATCCCATTCTTTTAGCTCGCCGCTGAATTTTTCCTTCTGCTTGAAATCCGGCAACGATAGTCGGAACCAGAAGTCCTTGACACCCATCACGCCGTAAACTTCACGGAATAAGTCAATCACTTTGATAATTTCATCTTTTACCTGAGATTTTGTGCAGTAGTTGTGCGAATCGTTCTGCGTCATGCCGCGCACACGCATTAAGCCATATGCTGCGCCACTGGCTTCCTTCCGGTAAATATTTCCTGCCTCTGCCAGCCGCAATGGTAAATCACGATAAGAGGTTACAATCTGCTTGTAAATCATGTGATGGTGCGGGCAGTTCATCGGCCTCAGATAATATTCCTCGTTGTCAATCTTCATCGGCGGGTACATATCGTCTTTGTAGTATGGCAGATGTCCGGACGCATAATACAGCGCGGATTTTGTAATGACTGGCGTTGAAACATACTTGTAGCCGTGCTGGACTTCCAAATCATACATATATTTTAACAGAACTTGCCGGACTGCTTCGCCGTTTGGCATCCAGAGTGGCAGGCCAGGGCCAACTTCCTCAGCAAAATGAAATAATTTAAGTTGCTTGCCAATTTTTCTGTGGTCTCGGCGTTCTAACTCTACTTGAATTTTCAAAAATCCATCTAACTCTTTCTGCGATGGGAATGAGATGCCATAAATTCTTTGGAGCTGCGGCTTTGTTGAATCGCCACGCCAATACGCGCCCGCGATTGATAATAGTTTGACAACTCCAATCTGTCCGGTTGACTGGACAACAGGATTATTGCAGAGGTCATAAAAGCTCCCGTGCTTATGAAAACTAATTTTATCTTCTTTCACATCGTTTTTCAAAATATCAAGCTTGTATGGCTCCTTCGCCAACAATTTTTCCGCCTCTTTTCGCGAGAGGAAAACGTGCTCGTACTTAGAATCTTCCTTGATTATTTTTTTCATCAATTCTTCAAGTTTTTTCAAATCGTTCTCAGTAAATGGCTCGCGCTTGTCAAAGTCGTAGTAGAAACCCTCCTCAATTGCCGGCCCGATCCCGAGTTTTGTGTCTGGCCATAGGCGCTTAACTGCATCCGCTAAAATATGAGAAGTTGAGTGCCAGTAGGCCAGCCTGCCTTCCGCATCCGCGAACTTCAGGATTTTTACTGATGCATCTTCGTTAATTGCATCCGGCAGGTCTTGGAGTTTATCGTTAACTTTAATTGCCAGCGCTTCCTTCAAAAGTTTCTGCGAAATTTCTTTTGTTATTTCTAGACCGATGATTCCTTTTTTATAATCCTTAACAGTGCCGTCTGGTAATGTTAACTTGATTTTATCTACCTTAACCATTGCTAACTACCTCAAAATTGGCAGTTTTAAATCTTTGTGCGAGTATGGACGGCCTGCCTCTCCGTTCTGAAACAGAAATTGAGATTTGTTTGCCTGCCAAAATTTTTCTTAGCTCGCCAGATAACCTGCGGCTCGCATACTGCGAAAGGGAAATCGCTTCGAGATTGGGATGAATGTCTAGAACTTGGAGCAAAAGTTTTTTAGAAATATATCTGCGAAAATGTATTCCGGACTGTCCGAGATGTGCTCATCAACTGAGCGCATTCACCTTTTGCCATGCTTATTATCTAGAAAGGTGGTTTATAACAGTTGGGAAATGTCACAAACCCGTGGGTTTGCGAGCATTATCAAAACCGCGGTTTTGATTTATGTCACAATTAGATAGGCCCGAATATTTTTCAGTTTCCATATCGCTTTCGCAAGATTTATTAATACACTTGTCTAATAAATTGATACAGTAGGCTGAAAATGAAAATCAGAAATACACGCTTTTGGATGAAGATAAAAATCGCAATATAGAAGACGAACAAAAGATTTAAATAAGACAATTGTCTTTCATATTAACTAATAGATGCGAAAATAAAGCAAAAGGAAATATAGAAATTACACTATGGTCGGCAGGCCACCAATGGCAAATCAAAAGGCTGTGAAGAAAATTATAGATGCACTTAGAGCAAATCCTGAAGGCCTGTGGGTGCGCGAGATAGCCCGAATAACCAAGCTAGATAAATCAACAGTGTCACTTTATTTGAGAAAGTGGTTATGGGAAGATTTAGAAATTTTTCATGGCTCAGCAAAACCGTTCAAGCTCGTGCGACTGAAGGCGTACAAGCACGACGAATCCGGGTATGGGATGAAAGAAACGGCGGGCAGAGCAACGCCAAGCTATGTTGGCTAGAAAGATTTATAAATCTCTATATTGCCATTATTAAATGGTTAAACGATTTGACTCTCCGTTTTGTATAGATGAAATTGTATGTACAGAATTAAAGCCTGGCCAGCAAAAATTTAATGAAGTTCTTGCCATAGTTATGACGTTCAAAGATAATTTCAACAAAGCTACAAGTTTTGACGAGGAACAGAGTGGCAATTTTATAACAACGCTTGACAGAATTCTCGGCGGCCCAAGAGTTTCAGTGGATGACAATGGCATACAAAAATATTCCGGTACGCGAAGTAATGTTAATTTTCTTATGTTGTACTCTGACACTTATGCGATTTACATTCGGCACATGCCAGAATCAATACAAGTTTTTGACATTCGTGGAAAATCTCTAAGCTATCTTAATGAAATAGAAACTGATAGCTGGGGTTGTTTGCAGATAACTTCTACTGCGCCACCAAAATAATTCATTCGACAACCATACAAAACTAATTTATACAGTGGTTTCTGAAAAAAGTTATGGGTTACGGAAAATCTACATACCTAAGCAAACTAACATCTGGGCTACGGCTGAAGTCTGCTGAGGTTGGCGAAAAGCTTGAAGGCAGCTCGCCGCCATCAGTTTTTATCGGCAAGTTTGGTTACCCTAAGGTCTTTGTCGGCCCGATGCTCGCGCAACAAACAGGCGACACTTCACTAATGGACATGCCTGAGAAATGGATCCCACAAGGCCTGACAACTGAAAAAATCGCAGAGTTACGGCTGCAATTAGTGCGTGGCAAGGAACTTGTTAACATCAGGGATTTCAAAAATAAAATAGTACAAAAAGTTCAGGAAGTCGCACTCGCCAAAAAATTTGTTTACTCGGACATTGAATTTACAAAAAAACCGCGTGGAATTTCTTTTAGCATGGATGATTCGCACCAGCCGTTCGGCCCGTCTGCCGAAATTAAATCATTTGAAAAAGAAAATGTTAAGTTTGAACTAAGTTTGGGAAAGGCGTATTACGATTCAGATTTAAAGGCTGCTCCCGCCGTTGTGGAGCTGTACGAGAAAGGCCTGCAGTTTTCCCAAATTCAAAAGGCCTTCTCGGTCGGTGCATTCGGGCTTGAAAAAAATCGCCGCTTAGTTCCAACAAGGTGGAGTATCACAGCAGTTGATGACATTCTCGGAAAATATTTAGTTAGCAAAGTGAAAGAAAACCCTTTGCTGGACTGCTACCAAGTCTACGAATTTTCAGCATTGAATAATTATTTTGCAGTCATGCTCGTGCCAAATATATGGCAGTACGAATGGACAGAAGCGTTCATTCACATTCTTGGAAACGAAGAGGAAATTTTTTCAGATTGGGAGCCAAACGCCGGCAAAAAGGAATATTCGCCGGTTGGCGGTTGCTTTTACTCTGTGCGATTTAGCGTTGCAGAAACGCTTGTTGAGATTGGGAAGCAAGCCTCTGCTCTTGTCTTCCGCGAGGCCTACCCAGGATACATCCCTCTTGGTGTCTTTGCGTGCAGAGAAATCACGCGGAATGCGCTGAAACAACAGCCGAAGGAGTTTGCAGATATGGCTTCAGCTCTGAATTACATTGGCACAAAACTGCAGCTTGGCATGCCGCGGTTTCGGCAGGAGTCTGTCTTGCTGAAGGGCTTGCAGGCACAGACAAGTTTGGCGCGGTTTTTTAAATAATTTGTTCAATTGTCCGAAATTTTTACGTTTTTGTTAGCAGTTACTATCACTTTGTGAAAAACTAAATATATATTGGACAATTGGCTATTAATAGCATGAAAATAGCCAACATCAGGCAACTTGTTCTAAAAAACGCCAAAAGATTAAACATATCTACAAAAAATCTCGAGATACAAAGATTTGAGAATGCATATAGCAATTTGGTATATAAAATAAGTTCTGGCAAAAAAAACGTGGTTCTCAAAGTATTTAACGATTCATTGGTAGATGAAAATAAAATTGCGGAAAAAGAGCTTGCTCTTTTGCAGAAGTTTAAAGGCATATCGCCAAAAGTTCTTTTTGTTGATACGCTCTTGGGCAAACCAGCAATATTTGAAGAATTTGTGGCTGGTTCGCAACTAACTGGCAGACGCCTCTCCAATGAAGATGTTTATCAAATAGCAGAATTGTTGGCTAAAATTCATTCCGCCAAAATAGATGTAAAAATAAAAAATTTATTGAAGCGCGACTATGTTAAAGTTCCAGGAGAAAATCTAGAAAATATTATTGCTTGGCTTAAAAAAGTTGATAATAAAAATGTTTTTGCACCAAGAATAATTAAAATTTACGAAAGAATCAAAAACCACTATGCTGCCAATCTAAAACCAAAGAGAGCAATTTGCCATGGTGATTTCAAGCTTCTTAATATTGTTAAAACTCACAAAGGATTGAAAATTTTTGATTGGGAACTTGCGTTAATTGGCGATCCTGCGTGGGAGGTTGCAGTGTTTTTTTATTTTGCCGAACACAAATTTGATAAAACGTTTTTCAGTAAGCAACAGCTCAATACTCTTCTAAAAACATATCTTAAATTGCGGCCAGACACAGAACTTAAAAACCGCATGCATCTTTATTATTGTTTTATGCCACTGCAAAATCTCCTTTGGAATGTTAGAGAATATTTTGCCTTCAATGTTTTAAACGAACGCGAAATTGTTTCTGGAGCAAAAGAAAAGCTAAGAAAAAAAATAGAGAAAGAACTAGCAAAACTGGAGGTTAGCTTAAGATGAGCCGTAAGCCAGGCCCATCAAAACACAAAATCGAAACGATTTTGTATGCTCTCAGGGGCAGCCCGCACGGAACATGGGTCAGGGACATTGCAAAGAAGACTGGCCTGAAAAAATCAACGGTAGCACACTATTTAAATACTCACCTGAAGGATAAAATTGACATCATGCACGAATCGAAACATATTAAACTTGTCAGGTTGAAAGAAAAACGGGAAAAACTAATGGACGATGATGATCGAGGGTTGGACGAGCCG
>JAHFKX010000121.1 GCA_023245115.1 Candidatus Woesearchaeota archaeon | reverse complement strand
TGCATCGTACGAGTAGCCCTGTGACTTAAGCTTTTTTATTACGTCCTTGTCGCTAAGTCCCTGGCTGGTTAGTTTTTGGACTTCCTCGACAGGCACATCTGTGGTCTTTTTCTTACCGAGAGAAAACATATAATTAATCTTGGTTTGCCTTGTATAAATAATTGATTTACTTCTCCTGCCGAATCGGCGAAAGAAGGTCAACCATCTTCTCAACCTCCAGAAGATCGCGTTTTCGCGCCATCTTGGCCATCTGCTTGCTAAGCTTGTCGATTGTGTTCTGGATAACCCGCACTTCGTCAGTTAGGCTGCTAACAGAAAGTTCAATATCAGCTAATTTTTCATTGAGCTTTTTGGTCTTATCAATGCTCATGTTTTCCAGCGCGCTAGCTCGCTCCTCGATGCCCTGCAGCCGCGACTCAAGTTCCCGTAGCCGCCTTGTCTCATCATTGCTGCGGCGCACGAGCTCTTGCATTATCATTGGAGTCCTCGGGTCTTCAAGCCGTGCCATGATATAAGTTAGGTGAGAAACCGTATATTAAGATTTTCATTTGCCGTTGCCCGCGACAAACCAGACGGCTACGGCCATGATAACAACCATAAATATTACGCTCATTACCGTGCCATCAATGCGAACACCCGTTAGGCCGGATATTACGAAAAATAATATTATCAAGCCGATGCCAGCGACAAGCACCATCATGTTCTTGCTCTCCATGAGTTTAGCGGGCTCGCCGCCTGCCATTCCGACGAAGAGCACAATAACTAGTATGGCAGCAAGAACTACGGATGCCGTGCCAAATATTCCAACGAAGATATTTCCCAGCGGAGCGCCGCCAAGACCAATCACAAAAAACGCAAGGACTAGCGAAATAACGCCTATGACTTTCTTGTCCTCGCCAACTGCCTTGCTCTTCAAGAGGAGCCCATACGAGATTGCAAACATCAAAACCCATGGAAGCAGAAAGCCGAAGAAGCCCAGCTGGCTAAGATTAGTTACAAGAACCTCAAAAATGTTGGCCATCTAAGGCACCTTATGTACGGCCCGCGCCGCCAGCAGCCGGTGCTGCAGGAGCCGGCGCACCAGCGCTGCTTGTCATGAACCATGCCACTGCAATCAGTATTATACCCCAAAATATGAGCGTTGCCATCTGCGAATCTATATTTATTCCAAGTACAGTGCCTGACGATGAAAGGAACAAAAATACGCCTATTACTACCAGCGCGCCAACCACGTATGTGCTGTTTAGTGCGCTATGCTTGTCAACCATGGCTAAAAATAATATCACCACAAGTATGCCGGCTATGAAGACTGACGCACCGCCAAACAAGGTTATGAAATATCCTGCAAGCGCAGGGCCGCCTGCGGCAGTCACGAAAAACGCGGCCACGAACGCTACGGCAACAGACACCTTGGCTGTTTCGTTACCGAACGTGTTGGCTCTTTTTATGAGCCCGTAAACTACAGCAAAGGTAAAAATCCACGGCAACAGGAACCCGTAGAACTCCGGGCCAAGTACGCTGAAAGGATTTGCCATGTTTATCTTGTCCTATTATGCGCCCAGCGGTTTATATATTTAACAGCGTGGTTGAGGCGTAATTATTCTACTAGCGCGGTGCCGGTGGTGTCTTATAGGCCACCCAGAAAATCAATGCTATTATAGCAATGCCTATTAGCCAGAGCATGTTTTCACTGCTAATGCCCGGCATCGAAAAGCCGATCTTATCCCAGAATGCACCAAGCAATATCATCGCAAAAGCAAGCAGCGCCAGCGCCGGCCAGGCATCCGACCTCTCGCCTGATCCAGTAGCTGATACCTTCTTTAAGAAAAGTATGAAAAATGCAATAACCATTACAACAGCGGCAAATGGTATGTAGGCCTGCAGGCTCGCAACAAACGGCTCATACAAGACTGCAAATATCGCAAACGCAATAGATATGAGCACATTGACGTTCTTGTTGCCGCCAAGCACGCCCGTATAAGTCAGGCCGCCGAACACCACGGCAAAAACGAAAATGAACGCGCCCACAAAAGGCAGCGTTGCCGGATCGATAAATGCAAGAGTCATAAGATTACCTGAAACCATACTTATGCCTGATTTCTGTCATTGCATTTTTAATACCCTGTCCAGCTCTCAGGTTGTTGGCTTTTCTCTCCAGTGCTTTTACCGCCTCTGAAAGACGATTTACCTCTTGTTGTTGCG
>JAHFKX010000120.1 GCA_023245115.1 Candidatus Woesearchaeota archaeon | reverse complement strand
GCAAGGTCTATCAGTTTGTTGCCGCTGAGATGGGCTCTGGCCTAACAGTTGAAGGCCAAATAACTGGAAAAGAAGAGGTCGGTGGAATCCAAATTGCTGTTTACAAACCAAAAGCAGGGCAAAATTTGATTTTGTCGCGAAGGCCTCACGAGTTCATGGAATCTGGCGAGTGGGAAAGCATGCTTGGCTTGGGGTACTACGCAAAAACAAGGTCATTCAGTTCAGAAACTCTTTGCGCAGTCAGGAGCGAGGCTCCCGAAGAAGCAGGCATTTCCAGCATGGGTCTTGGCAGGGGTGGAGAAATAGAACAAAAAGTTTATCCCGACCCGCATGGCTACAAGGTTTGGGAGAGTACACCGGCCGGCAAAGTAACAATTTACTTGGTAAATAGCAATGATTTCCAGAGAATAACTGGCCAAGAACCACCAAAAACGCCAGTAACTATGCAAAAATACCAACAGCTTGGTCTGCCATGGTTTTTGTTACCTGACGGCAGATGGAAGGACACCGCAGGGTCTGATGTATTTGGCAAACTAAAACCAGTTAGTGAGGAATAAAATGAAAGCAGAACTATTAGTTAAACAAATAATAACAAAACCAAGTGACTTTGTTGAAATAGACGCTGAAAACGCAGAGACAGTCAGTGGCCTGACGAAAATACCAATAATGGAAAAAGCAGGCTGGCCTGATGTTGCATACGTAAGCTTTGCAGAAGCGGTGGAACAGGGTATGACAATAACAGAAACTGGCCGCGTGCCAGAACTGGCAATCCACAACCAGACAAAGTACGATGTGTTTATCCCTGCTGGCCAGCTTTTCTTGAGCCAGAAGGGCGGCTGGCAGGACAGAATGGCGCTGTGCGATGTCTTTGTTGGCAAGGGATTCCAAGGAAACATTCCAGTGGCCTGCGTTGAGAAAGGCAGGTTCCACAAACGAAGCGATGCAGATGCCGATCGTTACCTGCGTCAGCTTAGTGTACGTCGCGCAGCTGGCAGCGATTTCGCAGGTGCGCATCATTTAGTTTCAGCAGCGCCTATGGAGTGTAGCCTTATGAGTGCGAGCGAAACAATGGGTGTCAGAAGCTCTGGCGTTCAGGAAGACATTTGGCGCGCCGTTGATGTCGAAACGCACGCTGCAGATGCAAAAACACAAACGGGAACATTCGCCGAAGTTTACACCAAGAAAAAAGAAGGCACTTCGAGCTTCAAAATATATGAAGGCGAAATCGGCGCTGCATTCCTCGGGGACGGAAAAGTACTGGGCTTGGAGTTTTACCACAGCGGGCCTGCGTGGCAGAAGTTCGCAGAGCCAGTCATTAAGAGATACGATGTGGCCGTAAAAGACAGGGCAGCAGCGCAAAATCAAAAGGTGCTCGATGAGTTCATGGGCAGGCTTGCTGGCGCAGAAGCAAAAAAAATCCCGTACAATTTTATTGGCGACCTAGTTTCTTTAGTACAGGAAGGTATTACTGGCAGCTGCCTAGTCAAGGATGCAACACCACTGCACCTTATTGCACTGCCAGCCTCAAAAGGACAAAAGGGTTCGGGATTAAATTTTTCCGACCTAGGATTTAGACAGCGTGGCCAAGGCACGCCGTTCGCAGCTGAAGAAGATATAGATGAATTTATCGGATCGCTGCGCGAGAGGTCATGCACTGGATTTGAAACTGGGCCAGAGCTAAGATATGCCCGCAGAGACTGCACTGGTGTTAGGTGATAAAATGCCCGACACACCATCTGTTATTTATTCGTTTATCCAAGGCCCAATTATTGCTTCGAAGATAGAACACGGCGACTTTATTCGGATGGGCGTAATTGTGCCAATAGAAAAATCAAAATATCCAAAACAAGAGCTACACCCAAACAGCTATGTCACACCAAACGCCTTGGATGAATTCGGCACGATTGAAGACATGCTTAAAGAAGACGAACGCTTTGCGAATAAAAACCTTGTCGTGAGAAGCGGAAGTTTAATTTATGGCTCAAGTTTAGTAATCCGCCAGACACAGAACAGGGTTGCCAAAGAAGACAGGCGCTTGGAATATATCCGAATCCCTCTAACAGAAAGCCTAGATATTACCGTAACAGAACTTAGTAAAACCCTGCAGGCATTGGCAGAAAAAAACCAGTTTGTGGGCTTTGAATTAGGCGAAAATTCTGTTTTGTCAGCAGCGATTGCCTATTCGCAGGGTTCAAGTTTGCCCGGCGT
>JAHFKX010000042.1 GCA_023245115.1 Candidatus Woesearchaeota archaeon | reverse complement strand
ATTTCAAGAATGTTATTTGAAATAGATGAATTTTTTTTAAATATGGTTGCTAAGAAAGATGTGTCTAGGGGGTGTGGTTTTGGAATTTTGAAAAAACTTTATGCAGAAGAAAAAAGGCTAAACGAACGGGCATTTATGTCACCAAAGGATTTTTTAGATTGTTTTGGTTATCTGAGAACAGAAGCCAGAGCCCTTCAGGAATGGTATGTGCGCACAAAGTTAAATCCATTAAGGGGCGGCGATGTTAGTCTTTTAGCCGAAGAGAGCGGAATGTTTGGAATTACTGATTTGACTCGTGCTTCATTTGAATTGTTAGACGCAAATCGCGACGAAATACGCAGATTCCAGTACAGAGTTCAGTGGTTCTATCCGTACGAGAAATCCAAGGGCGTGCTGGCTGAAAGAAAGGACAAGACAGTCATATCGCTGGAATAATTAAACTGAACCAACAAATATTTCGAAATAATTATTCCCCTGGCTCGTTCTTCTTTACAAGCTTTTCGTAATCCTTATAAATTTTGTAACTCGAGATGGCGAGTATCAGGCCGATTACAAATATTGCGATGTCAGTCGTTCGTATGTAGTTAAAATATGCGCCGATATATTTCTGATAAAGCGCGGCCAGCAGCGAAATCGCCAAAATAAAATTTACCGCGATAACAATCAGCAGCAGTTTGACTGGTCCCGTATCTTTGCCCTTGCCCATTAGCTTATGCAGTCTTAGCACGATGATGAACGACACTAAAAGCAACAGGAGTGCGAGCGTATCAACGGTTGCAAACGGATGCCGTTCGATAAGCTCAAATATCGTGTTCATTCTATTTTCAACCTCTTGCATTGTTCACATTCCTTGTGTGATTTTATGTGAGCGAAACCGTTGGCCAGAGGATTTGATGCCATGGTGACCTTACATTCCTTTGCATATTTTTTCAGAATATCATCTACAAATCTTCGCAGTGAGTTAGAACTTTTTGACGAGCAAATTAACAGGTGGTTAAACTGCCCAGTCATTTCGAAGGCTTGCATAACTTTTGGGCATTCTGCGATAAGTTTTTTGAACTCTGTTTTTTTGCCGTTTTCAATTTGCAATTCGACAATCAAAGTCTGGTAATTTAGCCTGTCAAGGTTAAGCAATGCGGAAACGCGCAGCAAATCATTATGCATGAGTTTTTCTATCCGGTTGGCAATTGCAACTCTGGACAGCTCAGAACTATCGGAGAGCTCAGTGAGTGAGATGCGGCCATTTTCTGCTAATTTTTCTAATATCTGTAAGTCTATTTGGTCCAACATTTAATCCCACACCAACATAAGTCAGACCGTTAAGTATAAAAATGTATCTAAGCATATTATTTTGGTAAGAATTGCTTACGCAAAGTAACTATTTACTTTAGAATAGAAATGTTTATAAATAAGAACTTACAAAATGTAAGTGTTACGAGACAAATGATAACGTTTCGTAAGGGGAGGCATGATATGCAAAACAGTTCAAAATTGACGTTTAATTTAAAGTTTAGGGATGATGCGGCCCAATATTTCGCATTACTGGACTTTTTACAGAAGAGCAAAATTAAGTTTGCAATAATAAATCAGGAGCATCTGCGAATAGTCGAATACAATGAACGCTTCTCTGAAACAATAGATGTGTTCATGCAAAATGATGATGTGAACAACTTTGCTAAGGGCTTTGCGCAGGCCTCTGGGGCGCGCGTTGCGTTCGCTTGATCACTTAATTGCATCGAAGTTCGCCGGCCTTTGGTTGGCGTCACTCACAACAGTGAGTCCGCCGACTCTGTCGGCGTCATACTCCTAACGGAGACTTTCGGCTTCGGCCGAGGGTAACCACGAGTTTTTTTAACCGTGGCCATTGCTTACCTCCAAGCGCCCTTGGCGAAAGCCAAGGGTTGCTTACATTCTCAAACGGTTGGAGGTCCCGAAGAAACAACAGTTTCGACGATACCTCCAAGCGCCCTTGGCGAAAGCCAAGGGTTGCTTACATTCTCAAACGGTTGGAGGTCCCGAAGAAACAACAGTTTCGACGATACCTCCAAGCGCCCTTGGCGAAAGCCAAGGGTTGCTTACATTCTCAACGCCTGGGAACCTGCGGAAACGCAAGTTTCCAGCGTTACCTCCGACATGTTTTTTATTATAGGTCCGCCGAGCTCTGCTCGGCGTTACCTCCGATATTGTTATGGCTTGAGGTCCGCAGAACAGCAGTTCGGCGTTACCTCCGATATTTTTTTATTATAGGTCCGCCGAGCTCTGCTCGGCGTTACCTCCGATATTTTTTGCATAATTCATACTGTGCTGGCACATAATTATTCTGAGCTAATATGGTGCCAAGTGGCTGCTGGCTCTCTTTCACAGCCGAGGCGAGATAGTCGCAAACTTCTTTCTTAAAACAAATCTGATGCCCATCGCCGCGTCTGAAGCATCCGCCGGCTTTTAATTTTTCCTGCTTTCCCTTTTCCCTCGCGAAGGAGATAGTGCTGGCAAGTATTCTTTCCTGCCTTTGTAGGCTGCGTTTTAAGTACGCTTTCAAACCTAACAGCTCTAAATTAGTTGGTTCATTTGGGATCATGGTGATAACTGGTTTTTGTTTTCTGGCATGGCCTTCCATTTCACCAAAGGGCGAACGCACAGTAACAAGTAAATAATATTTTGGTTCAATATTTGCTATCTGTGCAGCAGCGATTGCGTAAATCAAAGTCTGCCGGACGAATGATTGTATTTCTTTCATAGAATTATATTGTCTGTGTTTGCAGTCTATTGCCGCGAGTCCTTCAACGTTGCCAAAATTATCAACGACTTTTAACAGCGCGTCAGAGTGGCCACGTATTATAAAATGCGACATATTTTTTTGGCCATTCATCTCACCACCTGTTTGCGTTGGAGTTATTTTTTCTCCAGTAGCAGTTATCTTTGCTTCTAAGGCGCATTCGCAGTATTTTTGCCGTGGTACTGGCGTCAGTTTTATATCTGTTAGGATACTGCGATGTACAAAGTCATGCTCATGGCCTGTTGGCTCGTTAAGTTGTAGTGCATGCTCGCAAGTGCCCATTTGGCTAATCAGGTTTGGCTTTGGCTCAAACGGCAGGTTTTTTTCGACGATATTTGATAATATATTAAACGCTGGACAGGAATCCTGCGCACTGGCCCGTGCAGCGTAATCATAAGCTAACGTGTGGCGAATTTCAAGCGGCTCAAACCTGCAGTTATTAGTTATCCGGCGCATAGATAAAAGCCGTCCCCGGCCTTTGCCAAGAATAGTGACTGGCCAGTCCGCTTCCTGCAGCCGGACGATGAGATGTTCTATTGGGGCAAGTTTGTAGCCTTTCTTCCAGCAATTTTCGCGGACAGCAGCAAGCACAATCGCATTTTGCTGGCCAGCAATATGATATGTGCAAGTTTGTCCGTTATTTTTGTCAACAACGCAATCGTGCGTCCGCTCACAAAGAAAAAAATCCAACGAAACATTATTTATGCTTTTAACACAGGGCTTCATTTCTGGCATTTTACTTTCCTTCCGCAAGCCATTTGGCAGCAAGCCAGCCCGAAATAATTCGCGTAACCTCCGGCTGTGCTAAGCCTTTTGTGGCTAGGTCTGAGTTTCGAAATGGCCCACCCTTGCCACCAACAACTTTATAGATATTTTCCGGAACAAACTTGAAAATGCCATTTAACGGTCCGGCGTAGCCAGAAAGCTCGCCAAGAAAATACGATTGCCTGCAACTTTTTCCAATTGCTGTGCATGCGGCAGCAGTTATTCTTTTGTTTATGTATCTGTGCAGAGCGATTTCTTTTTGATTTCCGTCGAACATTATGCCAACATCTTGGTAAAATGATTCGCGGAAACTAAAACTAGGCGTTGTTCCATCTTGTTTTAGCCGTGCGTCATCGTTTTGCAGGAATTCGCGCTCAAGTGTCCCGAAACCGATCAGGCCCTTGCTTGCCCGATTTTGCGCGATGCTTTCCAAATCTTTTTTGAATGTTGGAACAAGTTTAATGCTGTGCGTCTCGCTGCTCCACTGGACGCTAATTGGGATTAACACTGGACCCATTGGGACAATTATTTCGTTTAATTTTGGCGTGCAACCTTTGTTCTCGCAGAACTCATACGCCGCAACCCAAGCCGTATTCAGTGTTTCAGTAACGCGCATAATATCAGAAAAGAAATCAAGTCCCCAGCTTTTTATTCTTTCGTTTGCAGCATTATGTTGCGGAGTTGCATCCTTAGAAATACCACTCATAAATATTACATCATGTGGCTTTAAATCACCGCAAGCCAGCCTGTTTGAAAGTTTTATGTGAGCATCGCGGTATAAATCTAACGCCCTTACCGGTTTTGTTTCGCAGCATTTCTGCGCAGATAAAAACATTTCGAGCTGCGGTTTGTTTAGCTTTCCGATATTGCTTGCAAGTGATTCCTGTACATGCCAAAGTCTGTATGTGCCAAGTGGGTTGGAGAATGCGTATATTGTCGGCATTGGCGGCGGCGTGGTTGCAGGCATACGATATTAGGCAGCGCAAGTGTTAAAAGAGTTTCATCATCGTTTTTGGCATGTCAGAACCAGATGGATTTGTAATTAGGGCTTTGCCAGTTAACGTGCAGAAAGGCAGGCAAGTGGAACTGATTTTGCAGACAAAGACAGGGCCAGCTTTTGTCAGGCGCGAAATACCGCATATCGCGACAGCCGGCGGGAAATCTATAGAAGAAGCAGAACGGCTTAAGGACAAGCTAAGCTGCGAACCATTTAATAAAATGAATTTACAGTTTAGAGTCTTGCCTTACGCACAGACAGGCCATCAGGTTGTTTTACAAATTTTTGGCGGGCGTGATGACATAAGAGAGGTTGTACGGAGATTTCCGAGCCAATTTACAACTGTTTCCGCGAAACAATGGCTTAATTGGTACACAAACTTTCCGTTTTCAGAATTTTCCGGTGGCCGATTTAGTGGTTCTCGCGCATCGTCAGAAGAAGTTTTATTTTACGGGTCTGGTGCGCTTGACATAGAAAAAAACAAAATTGTTCAGCGAGAAGATGAGCTAAAAGATCCAGATTTGGAATACGAAGCAAACAACACAGCGACGTTTTCATCAAAGGTTAATGGTGCAGTAAATGCAAGCATAGTTTCAACTCTTGATTCTGGCAAGACCGTTTTGAAACTGGATGGCCTCACAATTCCAGTGCATTTGGTGCACGAAGGCCATGTCGCATCTACTCTCGACGACATAATGCGGGCGGAGCGGAAAGAAAAAAATTTGCTATTTTTGCGTACCTTTAATGGCATGACGTTTGATCTAATTCAGTTGCGCGACACTGACAGTGAAGAATTTTTGCCAACGCAGGACGGGCAAGCCCCAAAGATTACTGCTCATGTAAAGGATTTTTCCCGCAGAGTTGAAATTAAAGATATGTTCGTAGTAGATTATTACAGGTTTGCTGCAAAGTATATGCCATATCTGCCAAGCAAAAGGTTCGAGGTGGTGTGTAAGTTCCTAAGCACGCCGTTCAAAAAAGATATCGGGAGTTACACTGACATGGATATGATTATTTTTGCGGCCCAGCACGGTGACAAGAACGCAGCCGCGCAGTTGCATACGTATAATGTCCGCGATACGACAACACTGCATAAAATCGGCGAGGATATTGATCCAGTAATAGAAAAAATTAGCCGTAGTTTTGAAGTAAGTCCGGAGGCGGTCTGCGCAACATCTGATAAGACAAACGCATTTGCGCAGTGGAGCAAACGGCAATTCATGGAAACTAATGCGTTGTCGCGCAGCCATATCACGCAGGCCTTCAAAAAGTTTGATTGTCTTGAGGAAAAATTAAAATTATTCCAGTCAAAACACTCGGATGAAATTAAGCTCGGTTTGCGGCGCGGAACATTTTATGTTGTTTATCTGAACACACTTAATTCTGCGTTTGATTTTGCACGGGATGAATTGCTTGCTGAAGCTGTGAAGGTATCTACTGGCTGGAAAAAAATCAGCTACCTGTTGGCCCTGGACTCGCTTTGCGAAAAGCCTTTGTTTGATTTACAGCGTGCGAAGGACTATGCGTTTGAGGCAAGTCACAAAGAAACAAAGAAAGATGTGTCAGCTAAACTTGAAGAAATAAATAAAAAGGCGAGGCAGTTCCTGCAGTCCAATGGCCTTAAAGTTGCGAATTATTCCAGACACGTGGTTGTGCTTGAAGGCCCAGCCGGCCTTGAGTCAGCAATAGAGGCTAGTAGTTCGTTCGCACTGCTCGGTATTTCGCAGACACTTTTCAGTTTGGATAGAGAAGTTTTCCTTGCTCAGATTAATGGTTGCTTTGTTGGTTATGGCATTGATGTAACTGGCAGGCGGGGCAAGAGCACTGCAGTTGAGCGTGAAACAATAGCATGTATCTTGGAAAATGTTGTAAAAATTGGCAATTATTTCGGATCATTAAATTATATTTACGAAAAGCTGGCTATGCCATTGGCAAACGGAACGATCGACCGTAATTTATTGCTGTTCAGAAAAAAAATTCGCAGAGATATAAGTGAGTACACGCTTACCGCGCAAGGCCGTGAGGATATTGACGCGCAACGTGACCTTGAGCCAGAAGTCGGGAAGACAATGGCGTGGGGATATGCAATCAAAGATGGCAAGCCAGTTGTGGTTTCGGCAGAAGAATTTTTGCGGTCGGAAACAGTTATCGATACGACTAAATATGCGCAGCACTTTTTCAGTCAGGGCGCAAAACTAGGCCACATATTATCAAGTCTATACAATCCATACGCTGAGAAAAATCGTAAATCTGCTCTTAGGCACATTTTGCAGGGCAAGCCGGCCAGTGACGACTGGCAGTTGCTGAAAAGGAATCCGGAAAAGCTAGCTATGTCATCTAAACTTGAACAGTTTACTTAAGTTAAGTAATTTATTTTAATGTCCCCATCATACTTAGCGGATGGCTGGTGACGATAATTGGCAGGCAAAGCTGTCCTTTTTAATGGATATTCCAAAAGGTTGTGTTGTGCCTGTT
>JAHFKX010000005.1:13790-18347 GCA_023245115.1 Candidatus Woesearchaeota archaeon | reverse complement strand
GGCCAAATATTTTGAATTAATTATCACAATGTTGTTGTTATCAATTGTATTTTGCTTCTTTGTTGGATTGAACGAGCCGCTTAGTATTGTTTTATTGTCAAACACGCAGAATTTGTTGTGCATCAGGCCCTGCGCACCCGTGTTAGTTTTATAATTCATTCCTTTGACATATTTCGCGCTGCTCTGGTCAACTACTAATCGATAATTTTTATTTTTTAGCGTAGTCTTTACATTTGAAAGCTGTAAATCATAAACCGCACAGTCCACCGAGCTTGAGTTATCTATGAGTTCAACCAATCGCTGCGCGCAGTCCTCCCGCGGGCAGAAGTGAACTTCAATCGGCGCGCCAGTTTCACTTATTATTTGCGGGCTGGCAACCGCAAAGCCAGTAATCTCGCCCTCGTACAAAAACCAAGCAGCAAATACAATTGTGAACGTAAGGGCAAAGATTAATAACTTATGCTTGATTTTCATAGGTTAATATGAAAATTACCATTTTAAAGGATTTCAAAGAGAGTCCAAAGCGGTGCAGCATTCTCTGGCTGCGCGGAAAGGATGGGTTTGAATTTTTAGATAGAAAGAAATTTGACGAGTATGATTTCTCCGGAATGGTTTTGCTGCGCCCCGATGGCGAGCCTGCCGGAAAGTTAGGCAAGGATGAGAAAATTCTTTTGGTGGACTCAAACTGGCGCAAGGCAAAAAAGATGTACCATCGGTTAGAAGAAAAGTATGACAATTTGAAAAAAATATCCATTAATGGCTTCGTCAGTGCATACCCGTGGAAGAAAGGCAGGCCAGAGAACGGCTTGTGCAGCATCGAAACCCTGTGGGTGCTGAAACTGCTGGCTGGCGAGCGGGATGACTCGCTGTTTCAGAATTACAAGTGGAAGGATAGGTTTTTTGAGGTGAATGAGGTAGAGATTGCTAACATATTATCTTGTAAGTTCCACCACAAATTTCTTTAATTAAAGCGCAAACTCGTTCTAAAACTTTGTGCAAATAATTATGCTCGGCGCATTTGTTGCCTTGAATATAAACTATGAATTTTTTCGTATCTTTTGTAATTTTAGTTTCTTCACATTGTTTTACATCCATTCTGCACAAAATCTTTTCATTATCCGTGCAGGCGTATTCGCCTCCAGAAACTTTTATTTGATTGCGCTCTCCTAATGGAGTGTATTTTTCTGAGCCGTCGGTTATTTTGAAAATTACATCGCCCTTGATGTGCGCGCAGTCATGTGCACCAATTGACAAAAAAGTTTCTGCTGATACTAAATTGTAACAATCGACAACTGTGTTTATGTTTGGTAACATTTTGTTTTTCTTTGCTAAGATAATTAAATGCTCTGCTGGTGGTATGTGATTTGGCAAGCCAACTTTTTTGTAAAGTTCTTTATACTCGTTTAATATTTTGTTATTTGTGATATTTGATGTTTGCAGCTTATTCGCAAATTCTTTTTTCAGTTTTTCAAGCGTTTCACTTCTATTTGATATATTTGTATTTTTAATTACGGCCATGCAAACATTAATTCCCAAATTTTTAACTTCTGGAGTAGCTATTAATTTCATTTTGCTTTCTCCTCCCCATATCCATATCTCCCCACATGCCCGCAGTCCTTGCAAGTGTACTCAACTGCCTTTGTCCTTGCATTCGTTCTTACTTGGAACTTTCCCGGCGAGAAATAGTGATAGCACTTGTGGCAGAACCGCATCTTGTATTCCTTCGGGATCTTTACATTTAGTTTCATGGCGAGCTTTCTCGCCAGAAAAACATAGCGGTTTGCGTACTCTGGATTTAGTTTTGCCTCGCGGAATAAAATTTCTATTCTTTCTGAGGCGATCTGTTGTAGTTTTGGGTCTTGGTGTCGATGTATCATTTAATGCCCTTTTCACATGTGTATTCGATTTTATCGCCGGTTAATGGATTTGTTAGATTAATTTTAATTTTGTCGTCGCCAATCGCATTTCCTAATTTTTTCTCCGCAGCCTGCTCAGCATTATTTATTTTGCCAAGAATTTTTTCTTTTACTGCGTTCCCAGTAAGTTTTACTAAGTTATCGCCAAGGCCGGTCACATAGACCGCACTAGCAATTAATACGAGTACGAGAATTACTGCCAGAAGTTTTTTTGCCATAATATTATCGCGCCCCGCAGGTATAAAAATATGTTGGTGCTAGCAAGTTTTTTTTACTAAGCAATCCGCGCCCAAAGTAGTGGATACCGAGCTGACTGTGCCATTCGTGTGAACAGTAATAATTGCAGAAATTTGTTTGTCCTTGACTTCAAACCATACTCGCCACTCTTTGTAATTTGCCGTTTCTGGTGAGAGCGTTGGAACATAGATAGTTCCATTTGGATAAATTCCCAGCTCACGTAAATATTCGTAGGGATTCAGAAAGTCCGTTTTTATTGTGGCGTTCGGATAGCGTGCCAATATTGCTTGAGCTTCCCTTGTCTGGCGGGCAATTTGGATGGCCTGATCTTTGGTTATCTGCTTTGGTGTTAGAAAATAGGCAGATAGAAACGCAGCTAGTATGACTAAAACAATTGCGATAATTAATATTTCTTTGTATTTCATAATATGATTTAATGCCAGCAGCTCTCCCGCATTCCCACGTACGACGTAGTACAAACGGGGCCGTTGACAGGCTTAACTTCCGTGTTCGAAAAGGGAACGGGTGTTGCCCTGTCACTTTGACCGCTAGCGGTCAAACAAGATTGAAATGGGTTTAAAAAGGTTTTTACTATGCGCGCGCTGCTTGTCTAAGCGCAGTTATCTTTTCTTGTATTGCCATAAGTGCTTGATTAAGTGCCTCGACAGGCGGAATGTCTTGTGCGTTAACTGGGTCAGGTAATGTTAATTGTCCATTGGCGAGTTGAGATTCTGCTATCAGTGCGCCAGCAACTTGATCTGGATCCGGCAAGCCGTAATACCATTGTACTCCACCCTGATTATCTCCAAGAACTTTTACTCTCAAACCACCATTAGAGCCAGCTCCGTTTTGCTGATGAGTCCAAGCTATTTCCGCAATTGCATCGCTTAAATCTGTTTCACAGCCAAGTTTGACTGCTATGTCTCTTGTTGTGCCATTACCTTTCGGGGCGCAGTTATACGAAATTTTGTATGTTTTCCAAGCCATTTTAAGTATTAAAAGGGCCCGCTTGCGCGAGCCCGAGTTGGAGGTGTGAGATCTGGCTTTTATACCAAAAATCACTACATAGTAATGGTAGTATGTATTTATAAAACTATCGGTGACTGTTTGCTACATCATACTCCTTTGAGTAAACAGAACTAGTATTTTGTCGTAACGTAAAGCAGAACTGTTATTCTGTTAATGTTACTTTCGTAACATATATAAACTCATATGTCTATGATAGGCTGGCCATGATAAAACAAATTTCGCTTCGCTCATTTGTTAATCACTTCGGAGGTTCGCAAAATGATGAAAATAGAGCTCAATGAAAAGCCACAAAAAGTTGTGTTAGTCGAGGGCTTCCCTGGTTTTGGTTTTGTCTCGACAATCGCGGTCGAGTATCTCGTCGATCACCTCAAGCTCAAGCAAATCGGAAGAATCTGGAGTTCGGAGCTTGCGCCAATGGCAATCATACATGGCAAGCGCATAATTCAGCCGATAGATATTCTTTACAACGAAAAACTTAATTTAGTTATTCTCGAAGCAATCGCAGGCGTTTCTGGCCTAGAGTGGGAAGTTGCCGACGCAATACTATTTCTCTACAAAAAGTTAAACGCAAAGGAAGTAATCGCAATAGAAGGCGTAGGCTCGCCGGACAGCGAAAAAGAGGAACCGGATGCATATTATTATTCAAATGACGAAGCCCGTGCTAAAATGTTGCAGTCTTCGGGCGCGTTCCCAATGAAAGACGGCATTGTGCTCGGCGTGTCAGGCGCTCTGCTGGATAAACTCGATAAAGATATTCGGGCGTCTTTTATTTTTGCCGAGACACAGTCAAAATTGCCAGACAATCGCGCAGCTGCAAAAATAATACAAGTGCTAGACAAGTACTTAGGTTTAGATATTGATTACGCCCCGCTGCTTAAGAGAGCCACAGAGATTGAAGAAAAAATCAAGGGCTTGCTAGAACAGGCAAGAACAGCAACAGACATGCAAAAACAGAAAGGTGATGCAACGCAGTACATCAGTTAGTTATAATTTGACTTTTATCTTTTAGTGTTCGCAAATCTGCCATAGGCAAGGGCTTTCCAGAGAAAAATGCAGCTGCATTTTTCTTGGCCAAGTCAAACAAAGTTCGACTTCGGTCGCTCGAACCTCCGATGCAATCGGTCACGCGAAGTTCCTTCGCGATATTTGGCCCATCAAAAGGTTGGGCAAACGCAGAAAGGCGACACAACGCAGTACATCAGTTAGGAATCATGTATACGTTCTGCGATAGAAATGTTTATAAATAAAGCTGTATTGAAAATAAGCGGTGTTAAAATGAAAAATAAAGGTTTGTTTTTGGTATGTTTGGCTTTAGCCGTTCTGGTTGCGATTGGACTATCAATCGGTGTTGCTAGTGCAAAGGAAAGCAAAGATG
>JAHFKX010000005.1:0-13780 GCA_023245115.1 Candidatus Woesearchaeota archaeon | reverse complement strand
CAAAGATGATAAAAATGCAGCCAAGCAGGAAAAAAAATGCGCCAAGCTTGAAGCGAAAAATGACAAGCGCGAAGCAAAAGGAAAGGATCCAAAGCCGCTACCAGATTATTGCGGATTTCAAGGGCAAGTCTTTGAATTTCCGGACTTAGGTGTTACTGTAACAATACAAGCGCCGGCGCCAGTAACAGTTACCGCTGTGTCAGCAACAGACCCTACCATTATAGACCCCAACAGAGACGGCACCTATGGCGGATTAAACAAATTCTATAATTTTGAGGCGAGCGGGCCATTTACCTTAGCAAAGATTGAGTCAAGCTATGATCCAGCATCGCTGACAAATTATATCGATGAAATTACATTAAGACTAAAGTGGTGGGATTCAACAATAAATAATTGGGCGCAGCCGATAGATTCCGGCGTTGATACTACGAACCACGCGGTTTGGGCCATAGTTGACCACTTCAGCGAATGGGCTCCAGTCGGGAACCCTGCAGGCCAGTATGCAAACAACTTTGAGCTCGGCAGGGCAAGCAAGCCTAATGTGCCGCTCGGCATTTATATGAAACAAAACTTTGAAACATTCAATGCAGACGATGTTGCAGATGCACCATACGATGTTATGTCTGGGGATGCGTACCAAGGCACTGCAACCCATAGTTTGAAGTTTGATGCTGCGAAGATGCACCCGGAAGCATTTAGCCAAGATACTTGGCTTGAAACGGGTACGTTTGATGTGACTGGTGGTACGACATATACGTTTTCATTTAATATGAAATATTTGCCCGCACCAGGTTCAATTGATGTTGGCGACATTTACTATTATGAATTAGATGCGGATAACAACTTCCTTGGGCAGTCCGGTGATTTGCTACAATTCAATACAGATGGTGCGACAAGCATACGCGACTACATAACTGTTACGAGCACACCTTTAGTTGATGGCTGGCAACATGTAGAAGCAACCCTTACGCCAGACCCAGCAGCGGCGCATGCAAAGATAGCATTTATGCAAGTTAATACAGATAATGTCGGGCATGACTCGTATCTGGTTGATGACTTCACCTATCGGGCAGTCTAATTTTTGTTTTTATTTTATTATTTTTTTAGAAAAGCTTTTATTTGGCAGCAGGCTAACTGTCATGTATGGCCATTCGCCGAATTAAGCAAAAAACAAAAAAGCCAGCCAGATCAAGGAAGGCGCTCTTTTTATTCATTAGCCTAATTTCGATTATGATAACTATTTTGATTTACGCTCCGGAAGGCAAGATTACTGGCTTTTTTGCGGGCGGCACGGCGGTATTCTCGGCAGATTTTGAGCAGCCCAGGGCAGACAATCATAAGCTACCTGCGGGGTTCTATCTCAAGTCAGAACACCACCGTCTTTATGATCCAGACGCAGATGATGCGGATCCAGGCTATGAAGTTGCTGACAAAGGTGGCAAGGGCCTGCACGGGAATGCCATGTTATTCGATACAACAAAGTTCGTTGATTATGAAGCAAAAAAAGAGAAATGGTTAGAAAGTGCAACAATACCTGTTGGGCCTAATAAAAATTACGTAGTTTCGCTTGATGCTAAATACATTAAAAATGGTGGCGATGGTGATTTCGCGACAATTTCATTGCAACAATTTGATGAAAATTTTACCGGATTAGATTCAGATGACATAATAAACTTTAACTCCGATGACGTCTGGTCTAATGGGCGTGCAGCAATTCAAGTTCAAAATAATGGCCCGTGGAAGGCAATAAGCGCCACGTTTACAACCCTGCCACAGGCTAGCCACGTTCGTTTTAAAATTAATGGCTATTATTTGGAAAACCATGGAAGGGACGAATTTCTTATTGATGATTTTGTTTTCACGTGAACCGATATATTTATAAATAAATATTCATAAATATGAATGGTAAGCAGGCCGTTATGGGTAGCAAAAAAAAGGCAGTTACATTTTTCTTAGACGGATTGCTCTATGAGCAGTTTAGGACGTATTGTGATAAGAACGGGTTGGTTGCGTCCAAGCGTTTTGAGAGATTTATGGAGAACGAGCTTGCAACTCCGGATTTTTCCAGCTTAGATTTAAAGATTAAAAAAAGAATTCAGGGGTTGCTGAAATGAGGCAGCTAATTTTACTTTTATTTATTAGTACTGTGCTATTGGCAAGCCTGCCTGCCGCGGAGGCTGGCACGCAGATTAAGACTGTTGGCTTTTTCATAGACCAAAGGCTGCAGAATACTCAGTCAGATGTAGCGTCAAATGCGTTTTGGGATTCGCAGACAGTGCCAGTAACATTGCCAGAAAATAGCATAACAATTCGCAGCGCATGGGTTGAATTTAGGGCAGTTACGACATCTGCTGTAGCGGCGCAGGTAGTAAATGTCACGCTGCTTGTTAACGGAACGCAGCGTTCGGTAGCAAACAATACAAAACCAAAGTATTATCTTGGTTCATCTGCAGAAGAGTATCCATTTTATGTATACGCAGATGTCACGCCATTTTTAACAGGCTTCAGCTGGTCCGGCACGCACGGCGTAAATGTTTCTGTACGAGTAAATGGCGTAGCAACAAACCAGCACAATGCATTATTATGGGTAACTTACGAATACGACGATACGTCACCCTCGCAGATTAATACAGTTATATATCCAATTTATAGTTGGAATAGTACGATACCTCCCGCTAAATCTATAGATGTGAATTTCAATACGACAATACCTGAAAATGAGTCAATATTAAGTCAATGGGCGAATATTTATGGTTGGGTGGACTGTGCATCAACAACGGACGCGCTTTTGCATGTTAATATAAGTGGCAACAACGCCGACATGGCAAAGCCGCTTTATGTAGAATGTGGTACTTCCGCATCATATGACACACAGTTTCTTTTAAACTTGAGCAGAACAAATTTTGCAGTCAACAAGCAGCAGTCGGTAACAATTAATACAACTGGCCAGACATTTGAGCCATTTGGCGGGGAAATTTTTATAACATATAATTATACGCTGGCAAACCAGAACACGCTTACAAAAACCGTTGCATATCCGATGCCGGATGATGGTCATATTCCAAGCACTAGTGTGCGAAACTTGACAACAACATTTTTTCTGCCGGAAACAAGCACAAATATGCAGCAGGTCTGGGCGCATGTAACTCTGGGATGGACTGCAACAACTGCAGGCAATGCGATAATCTGCGGAACAATAGGCAGTGCAGCGATTAATTGCACAAAATTTCAGTTAAATGCTCCGGGCGAAACCATGAGTGAAAATTATATCATATTTAATCTGACAGAAGCGAAGGCAAGCTTGACAAATGGCACAAAAGTAAAATTAAATGTCACATATTCCGCAGCTACGTCAGATTCAGCCAGCGCAATTTTATATGCTACGTATACATACCCAAAAAGTGCATTTCCATACCAAAAGACAGTCCAATATTTCGGTTACAACACGCCATGGGAGCAGGATTTAAACAGCACTAACGTAGATGTCATAGTCCCAGAATCATCTTACAGTTTAAATGTGGTAACAAACAGATTTAACGCATTTGCATACACAATAGCTATGTCAAATGCAACCGTCGATTTTTTTAACATAACTACCAACGTATCTGATGGAATTAGTTCATTTGTAAAAGTAATAAAAGGCAATTCAATTATCCGGCGAACAGTTTCGATGATTAATAATGACACCATCGGCGTAATAACTGGCAATGGAACATATACGCTGAAAAGCCAGCAGACAGAGCCACAGCCCGCAACACTAAGGACTGGCGCAGCATGGATTAACAAAATATTTTTTACATATATGACGTTTAATGATTCTGTTGCGCCAACAGTAAGCAGCATACAAACAAACCAATCGTTTGACATAAAGCAAAATTATTGGGTAAACTTCAGTTCACTCTGGTCAGATAATAATATGTTGTCAAGTTATTGGTTTTCGCTAAATCAAAGCACAAATAAAAATGTGAATTCAACGACAGTAAGCTTTCCCAGCAAATCTGCCACTGGCCAAGCATCAAATCTCACCCTAATAACAGCTAGGCCTGGCCAGAAAATATCATGGCAGTTTTATGCTAATGACACGGCTAGCAACAACGGAAGCACAGGCTGGCAAAATTTTACGATTGCGCCAGGCTTACGGCTGAACAGCACATTCGGAAATAACATTACTGGCCTGACAAGAAGCGCGGTAGCGGTAGGCGATATTGATAATGATGGATTTATGGATTTCGTAATAATGGGCCTGAATTTAAGCACAGTAATACCAAGCCCGGTTACTAAAGTTTACACCTATGGTAGGCTAAGCGATGGCACACAAAATATGATAGAAAACAGTACGTGGGAAAAGAACATAACACCACTTGGTGGAGGCGCACTTGCTCTAGCAGATTTTAATAACGATGGCAGGCTCGACTTAATTATTTCCGGGCAAAACGACACTGCTACGACACCGAACCGCAGGATTTTTATTTATACAAATAACGGTACAAACTTCGTTGAAAACTCTACATGGGCCGCAAATCTTACGCCGATATATAACGGTTCAATTGTGGCTGGCGATATAAATAACGATGGATGGATAGACATAGTTATATCTGGAACGGCGGAGTATTTTTTTGCTGCAGCGCCGTTGACGAGGCATTTTTCATGGACTGGGATTTACATAAATAATAAAACATATCTTAATTACAGCGCGGCATTTAGCCGTGATCTTATTGGCTTGAACGATTCGTCAGCAGTATTAGCAGACTTTGATAACAATTCCATGCCAGACTTGCTTATCGCCGGGAGAAAAGCGCTAACAAACTGGACGGGCGTATATACAAACAACGGCACAAATCTTAATTATAATGCTACATTTGGCGTTAATATTACTAATTCATCAACTTCAACATTAAGTGTTGCAGATATAAATAACGATCGGCTTATGGATGTGATACAACTAATAGCTGGGCTGCAGCCACAGACTGCGCGGGTTTACATAAATAATAAAACAGCACTAGTTGAAAACTATACGTGGCAGAAGAATATTACACCATTAATATTTGGAAAGGCGGCGTTTGGAGATGTAAACAATGATGGCTGGCTCGACTTAATTACACAGGGCTTTACAAATACAACGGCCCCCGCAGCAGATGTTCAGGTTTATCTAAGCAACGGTACAGACTTCAAAAATAACGCACCATACGAGTCCGAACTAACATCAACAAATCACGGCGATGTTGCGCTCGTAGATTTTACAAATGATTCTGATTTGGATTTACTGGCGACTGGCCAGACAACGCTGTCAGGAGGCAACAATGTAACAAAAATCTATAAAAATGATATCCATCTCAACAATACTAATACGCAGCCCAGCCCCCCAACCGCTTTTAGTGCGGTTTCAAACAGCCTGAACAGCATTAATTTTACATGGGGAGCGGGTTCAGATACGGAAACACCCATTGGCGGGCTTTACTATAACTTAAGAATTGGTACTTGCACTGGCTGCCAGAACATTACTTCTGGAGTATTTGGCAGTACCGGACCGTCAAGCGGTGGCCTGTTCGGAAATATGCAAAAGAGGCAGCGCATAACGCTCCTCATACCAAATTCATCAACATATTATTGGTCTGTTCAGACAATTGATACTGGCTTAGCAAAGAGCACGTGGTCTGCCGAGCAGACTTATTCGCCTGTCAGTGGCGCAGATATAACACCACCAACATGGAACACGCAGGCTCAAAGTGCAAACTCAATTTCGCAGTTTGACAGCATTTATCTTTCAGTTCAGGCAGCGGATGAAACAAATCTTACGTGGGCATACTTAGTTACGAATGAAACTGGCGTTTGGAAAAACTGGACGGATAAATACGGCTCGCCACAAAAGCTCGGAGGAAATACGACAACGCAGGTAGTAAACTTTACGTGGACTAATTTCAGTTTAGAGGGTGGGCAGAATATCGGGTGGTATATAATGTTAAATGACAGCACTAATAATACTAACGTGACGTTTATACAGAACTTCACGCTGCTAAAAACAGTCAGCATCTCAATTGCAAACTCGCCAATATTTTTCAGCAACCTGCAGCCCAGCCAGTCCAATGGCACAACAAGCGGTGTGGCAGGAAACCCATTGCCGTTTGTTATAAATAACACTGGAAATTTTGCAATTAATACAACAATATTTGCGGGCAATTTATTTACAAAGGAGTTTGCATTGAACCCAAGCTCGTACTATCAATTTATGTCCGAAGTTAACGAAACAAATTCAGTTCGTGACATTACGCGCGAGCTTATAACATTGCTCCAGAATATGCCAGGATCAGGACAGCCAATAATGGTTGCTAACATGACAAATTTTACAGATGCGAATGACGAAGTGCGTGTTCACATAAATATTACAGTGCCATCGGGCGAACCAATTGGCGGTAAATTGTCAACAGTTACGTTCACCGCAAGCGCGGCATATTAAATAATAATAAATAAAAAATGAAGCTAATGAATATGAATGGTGCGAAGGTATTTGTGCTGCTGGTAGCATTGCTGCTAATTATTCCTTCAGCTAAAGCAATCGCAATAGCGCCGGCAACAATAGATATAGTATTCGAGCCGAATGCACATAAGGAGTTTGAGCTGCACATAATAAATAATGACGCAAAGCCAGCAGAAGTAACTCTGTATGTTAAAGGCGGTTTGTCTAAATACATTAGCTTACCAGTTCAATCGTTATCGCTAGGGCCAAATCAGATACAAAAAATAAATATTATGATGGGCCTGCCAGAAGCCATGCCGGCAGATAACACCGCAAGAGTCGGCGCATCCGTTCCCGTTGGAGACAATGGCAAAGGTATTAGTGCGATTGCCGCAGTTGAGAGTATTGTTACCTTGCGTGGCGCATCATCCGCGCAGCAGTCGCAAACTGCAAAAGAAAAGATACGACAAGAAAATAGTGAGGCCAAGCTAGAACTGCGGGGCGTTACTATATCGAGGCATGAAAATAGCGCAGATTTAGATATCACAGTGGCTAACGTCGGCAACACCGCAACAGAAGCGTATGCCGAAGCAAAGCTCGAGACAGACATTGGTGGCAACAGCGAGCTAAAGACGGATAGCAGTGTAGTGCTGGCCGGCGAGAGCAAGGTGCTTACTGCGAATTTGCAGTCCGCATTGGCTTCAGCTCCAACGTACCGCGCAGACGTTGTCGTTTATTATGGCAAAAACTCTATCAAAAAATCAGTTGTGATTTCCGGCAAGTCAGTTACAGACGTGCCGCAAAAATTCAAGATAGATTATATAATCATAGCGGCTATACTGTTCATATTTGTGGCCGACTTAGCTTTTGTTCTATGGCGCAGAGCCAGAAACCTTTAAATACTATTAAATGCTGATAAATAGTGTTAAATATAAAGCGGATCGTAGTTCCGCTAGTTTGCTCACAAAGGTCCGCAAAATGGTCAAAGGTAAAAAAGCGATAACACTGTTCGTAGATTCTAATCTTTATAATCAATACAAGAAATTTTGTTCTGACAAAGGCCTGAAAATGTCAAAGGGATTTGAGTTTTATATGAAATCACAGCTTTCTAGCCAAGATCACAACAAAGACAATATTGAAAAACTCATAACTGAAAAATTAAGGAGTATTTTAGATATCAGGGAGGCGAGGCATGGCTAAGAAAGCGACAAATTCGCGGCGTAAGGCAGAGGCAGTGATGTTGCTTTTCTTAATCGTATTTATTGCGACAACATTTTCATACGCAGATAGGCTCGAGCGGGCACACTATAAGGCCACAACTGCGACTGGGCAAGTCGTTTTGCAGGTCGTGGCGCCGCAAAACATAACTGCTACAAATGGAGTAAGTCAGCTACATGTCTTAACGCCACAAGAAATTAACAGGAGGGCGCTAACGTGATAGTAACCCATAAGCGTATAGCAGTCATAGTTATTTTCACACTGTTCATAGCTGCAACCTTCAGTTTGCTTAACGTTTACCAAACACAGATTACTGGAGCAGCTACGGGTGTTGCAAACGTTACCGTAGTAAGTTTAGTGCAGATAACACTAGTTAATGATACTGTAACGTTAGGAGCTCTGCAGCCAGGCCAGCAAAATTCAACTTTCCCGCCAGCCCAGATAAAGGGAAAGCCAGGCCCATTCGTTGTCAATAATTCTGGCAACATAGATGTAAACATCACAATTTCGGCTTCACAGTTGTTTAGCACTATTGCAGCAGCCAGTAATTATTACATGATACGATGTGGAAACGCCTCTGGACAGGCCACTACAGACCTGCCATATACGCCTTGGGGCGCAAATTGTTCTGATGCGTCTTCGATAGGCCGAGTGAATATGACTATAAATTCAACTGGATGGGCCGCAATGCCACTCTCCGCACCGGCCTCACCAAACTACGTAAACCTCAGCTTTCAGACATTGAATCAGATTTTTTTCCACATCAATATAACCGTCCCTCCAGCAGAACCGGTCGGCAACAAAACCTCAACAGTCACATTTACAGCTAGCGCGGCATGGTGAACTCATGAATAAGTTACTTTTGTTGTTAGTGGCTTTCTTGCTTATATTGCCAGTAGCGTACAGTTTAGGAATCGGACCAGCAAAAATACAAATAGATTTTGAGCCGGGCAAAGATTACACAAATAGTTTTATTGTTGTTAATGAAGCAGATGTCGGCAAAACAGTTGATTTATATGTAACTGGCGATACAGAAGCTGTAAAATATTTCAATCTCTCTGAAACGCAGGCTACGCTAAAACCCAAAGAGACGCGTGGCTTTACATTTACAGCAAATTTTCCGGAAAATTTAACGCCGGGCCAGCATAAAGTCCGCGTTGGCGCAGTAGAGCACGTTGGGGCTGGGGGTCAGGTTAGCGCCAGAGTAGGCGTAGAATTATTTGTTTTAGTTGAAGTTCCAATACCTGGCAAGTATATCACAGTTGACAGCTTCGAGGTTAGTAGTACAAATGCAGGCCAGCCCGCGCAGTTAAACCTGAAAATAACGAACCGTGGCAAGGAAACAATAAACCAAATAAACGCGGCAATAGATATTTTTGACGCAAATAGAAAAAAAGCTGCAACTGTAATACTCACAGATTCGAATTTAGCGCCGCAGAATTCAAAAGTTCTTAGCACAGAAATTAAAACCAGCGGATTTATCGCCGGCAAGTACATTGCTAAGGCAGACATATTATACGATGACTTCAAAACATCCGCGGAAGCAAATTTCAGAGTAGGCGATTTGTTAGTTAATGTGCTGCGCGTTTACGGTGAAGACGTTAACAAAGATTCAATAGGAAAAATTTTGATTGACTTCGAAAGTCAGTGGAGCGAAACAATTCGAAATATAAGGCCAGAAATTACAATATCAAAGACCGGACAGATAATATCGCAGACACAAGGATCTGAATTTTCCGTTGAACCATTTACGGCAGGCACAACAACAGTATTCTGGGACACCCGCGGTCAGGAAGCTGGCGAATACGATGTCAAAGCAACGCTAAGCTATGAAAACAAAACGTCCGAAGGCATTGGGAAAATAAAAATTGTTAGTTTTGAGATGACTTGGATGCTGGCGGCACTGTTCGTAATCATAGCGCTCTTAAGCCTGCGCGTTTTTTTCAAAAAGAGGAGAAGTGGTTAAGGTGAATAAAAAAAAATCATTCTTATTATTGCTATTTTTAGTTGCCATTAGTTCTATTTTAGTGAGTCAAAGCCTTTCAAATAAAGAAGTTAGTGGTGCAGCAACTGGTCAAGTTAAGTTTTTTATTTTGGCACCAAATCAGTATTTTACAGATGATGCTCAAATAAGTAATAATACTATCGTAAATACTGGTTTGAACATAACGTTACTATTCGGTACAAATGGGTCATGCGCGGGCGTTATTAACGTGACATATTTGCAGGCGAATCCGACTGGCGTGGACATCATAGGCAATAGCAGCATAAACAGATTTTTGACCGTACAAAATAATTTGACTTGTATTTATAGCACTATGATAAACGTAACATACATTAACTCGGATGCCATAAGCGTAAATGAAACAACGTTGCGGCTTTATAGATTTAATAACGGCACTGCGCAATGGGATATTTTGCCAGGCAGCGTTGATACTGTCGCAAAGCAGGTTTCTGGCACAACAACACACTTCTCAACATTTGGCGCGTTTGGCAGCACTGTTGCGCAGACCGGAGCTGTTGCCAGCACCGAAGCTGGTGTGTCTGGTGGAGGGGGATTTACGTATGCTAAGCTGCCGATAGTTACGAAAGCACCGCCTCTTGATGTTTTGGCAGAAATAATGCCAGGATATGCCACAGTAACGCCCGGGAATTATTTGCTGGCAAATATTCAGATTACAAATACAATTCAGCCGGGGCGGAAAGATATAAGTATGTCTTATTTTGTAGTTGATTCCGACGGCAATGAAGTGCCAGCCGGTCAGGAAACCGTTTCCGTTGAAACGACGGCCAGCTTCGTGAGAAAAATAATAATACCTGACGGTATGGCGCCCGGTCAGTATGTGCTCAAAGTAGTTGCGGCTCAAGGCGGGGCTTCAGCAATCGGCAACGTAAAATTTAATATAAGTTCAATACCTGTTGCAACCGAACGCTTTTTTGCAGTTTCGAGCACGTTAATAGCGTATATAATAATTGGGTTCCTGCTCGGCGTTATTGCGATATATGCATATTTGCATGTTAAAAAAGATAAAGAAATTAGTAAATTTATTGACAACTATCGTAAGTATTGGCAGGCATTAAATAAAAATAAATAGTATTAAATAACATTAAATACGTGGCGGACAGTTTTATTCGTAGCTGCGATGACTTCTTCTTCCGATATATTTTTTATTCCTGCAATTTTTTTTACAACAAGTCGCACGTTGGCTGGCTCGTTCCTTTGCCCACGAACTGGCGCCTGCACTGGCGAGTCAGTCTCAAGAACAAATGCTTCAAGCGGCAGACTCTCAACATAAGATTTAGTTTCTTTTGAAAAAAATAAATTTGTTCCAATTACGATTTTGTAGCCGAAAGAAAACATTTCCTTTGCCTCTGCAACTGTACCGGAAAATCCATGCAGGACTGCCTTCTTCGGCCGTAACTCTTTTAGTGTGTGGATAACGACCGCGTCCGCGCGGCGGGAGTGAATGTTTAAAGGAAGATTTAGCTCATCCGCAAGCGCAATAAATTTCCGAAAAGTTTCCTGTTGTCTTAACTTCGTATTTTCGTAATCGCCGGATTTTTTCGCCCAAAGATAGTCAAGACCACACTCACCGATACAAACAAGATTTTTCTGCTCGCGAATGAAATTTATTTCTGTATCTATTTGCGCATCTGTTAGCGTATGAACTTTATCCGGATGGATTGCCAGCCCCGGAAACAAAAAGCCGGGATGCTTTTTGCAAAGCGCGATAACTTTCCTATTTGACTCCGGATCTTCGCCAACCACAATAATTCCGGAGAGAGCTTTTTTGGCGCGAGCAAGCATTTCATTTATATCTTTGCCGAATGCGTTGTCATAAATATGCGTGTGGCAGTCGAAGGGCTTCATAATTTTTTATCCATCCAAACATATTTATGGCCTTCAACAAGCCCATTTTTCTTAAAGAAGTTTATAATTCCACCATCACCTTCTGAATTTGCCCAACTATATATGTTTGTTATTCCCATATTTTTTAATATTTTTTCTGACTCCAAGTATAGCATCTGCGCAACTCCATTTTTTCTAAACTCTGGCAAAACCATAACATATACGATGCAAGCGTATTTATTTTCAATAGAACTATTAATATCTTTGGCGTTTATGCAAATAAACCCGACAATTTTTTTATTTTTTTCGGCCAGCAAAAAAACGTGTTTGGGATTATTAATTCGTAACTTAAAATCATCTTTATCCATGAACGGTTCGGTTGCGCTTACCACGAATTCCGGAGTATTAGCGCTAATAGCATACAATTCTTCAAAATCAGCCATTGTTGCTTCGCGGATTTTCATTTTAGTTGGTGTTGCGGCCGAAGGGTTTCTCCATAACTTATTTAAGCCCTTCTAACTTTAAAATCTTATGTCAATCGCTTCAGACATGCTAAAAAGCTCGGAAACATTATTCTCGAATTCAGATGCATTAGACCCGGACTTTGTGCCAAAGCTGTTGCCCCATCGGGAAGGCCAGCAGCAGTATATCGCGCTGGCAATTAAGCCATTGTTTTTGGACAGGAATGGAAAGAACCTTTTGATTCGCGGCGCTTCTGGAATTGGCAAGACTGCAGCCACAAAACGTGTTTTGTATGATTTGGAAGAAGCAGAAGAGTCGGATAAAGTTCCGCAGGTTTTTGTGAATTGCTGGACGCAGGATACGACGTTTAAGATTTTATGTAACGTGGCCAACAAGCTCGGTTTTAAATTCACGCATAACATGAACACATCAGAAGTCTTAGAAAAAATAAAAGAAATACTGAAAAAGAAAAATGGAATTGTTCTGGCATTTGATGAGGTAGACAAAGCTGAGGATTATGATTTTCTTTATTTGCTGTCCGAAGAAATTTCTAAAAAAGCAATCCTGCTAATAACAAATGATTTTTCGTGGGGCGATGACCTTGATCCGCGGGTGAAGTCGCGGCTGTTGCCAGAGCTCGTAGATTTTCCGGAATATTCTTTGGCCGAAACCGAAAATATTCTGCTCGAGCGAGTTAAGTATGCGTTTTATCAGAATGTTTGGGAAAACGATGCAGTAAAAAGGATTGCCGAGCAGTCCTTTAAGTTCAAGGATATTCGAATCGGCATTGTGCTATTGAAAGTTGCCGGCGAGCTTGCAGAAAATGCGGCTTCTAAGAAAGTAAAGTTAGAACATGCAGAAAAGGCAATCACAAAAACAGATGCCATAAAAATAAAAGCATCAACAGACTTGACAGATGAGGAAAGGTTAGTTCTTGATTTATGCAAAATTCATACTGGCAAAATTTTCGGCGCATTCTATGAAGAGTATCAGCGCAGCGGCGGCAAAAAATCTGACAGAACTGTCAAGCGTAATCTGGACCGTTTAGAAAATAGAAAATTAATAAAACAGGAGCCAGTTACTGAAGGCTTGCAGGGCCGTTCTTCGAAGATTATTTATATTGGTTTTGAGAAAAAGCTAAGTTAACATATACATATCTATTAGTATATATTTTAATATATTAACTCGTCACTCGACAACTTCGCGTAAGGCTATTATAAATCAATTTTTATGTTATTTTGTAAGCCGGTGATGGCCGGCAATTATATTCACTAGCATTCTCATGGAGGCAACGCAGAACTGCGGTTTTGCGAGTCTCTATTCGCTGATGCTCATGGAGGTGAGACAATGATGACGTATGAAAAACTGCTCCGGTTAAATGGGATAGCAGGCAAGTACCTGCTGCTAAAACTGCCGAAGGAAAAGAGCCCCGCCAAGCCCGTGCCAGGGCCAGCCCAGCCAAGCCAGCCACCAGCGGCTGACTGGTTTCGGGAGGCCAGCCACATAGTGCTCAACCATAATTCCTTTGAGCTTGGGTTCGTGGAAGAAGTCTTTTCAAGATTTCTTAGAACTCTTTAATTTTCTTTGTTTTTCTAAATGTGGCCGTAAATACACGCCATCAGAGATGATGAGATGGCGTAAAACCTCCTACTTAGTTTTTTGGTTTTCTTGCCGGCTGGCTTAATTTTGTTAATTCTAAATTAATAATTTTTGATTTTCTTGTTATGGCTGCTTTTTTATGCGAGCCCACTGCGTTTACTAAACCTTGCGCATAAGCTATCAAGTCCAAGAAACGA